>NZ_LN868935.1:453565-615139 GCF_001244735.1 Bacillus andreraoultii | reverse complement strand
TTAAAATGGTACCTATGTCAAGGACACAATAAAAAAAGAGGTTAAGCAACTAGAAGATGATTCCTATATTGAATAGGGGTCATCTTTTTTAAATTCCATTGATATCGATAATTGTTATAGTAAACCATATAGTGATTTATTTTTGCTTTTAGTTCTTTTAAGGATTTACAAGATTGATAGTCTACTTCATCTTTTAAATGACCAAAGAAAGACTCTTGAGGGGCATTATCCCAACAGTTCCCTCTTCGGGACATAGATTGTCCTAGGCCATATTTTTTTAATAACTTTTGATATCTGGGGCTCGTATAATGGCTCCCTTGATCAGAGTGGATGAAGGCATCTTTATGTAGTGTAATCTTCTTGTTTTTCATTAGTTTGTGAATCGTCTTTGTTGCGATGTCTAGAGTGATACGATCAGAAACATGGTAAGCTAGGAGTTCGTTAGTGGACGCATCTTTTATGGTTGACAAATAAGCCATGGAATTTCCGTTATATGGCAAATAAGTAATGTCCGTTAATAACACTTTTCCTGGAACTCCTTGCTTAAATTCCCTATTTAACTTGTTTGGAACAACCTGATGCTCCTTGGTTGCTTTAGCGATCCTTTTATAAGGATTTGGCTTTCTGTGAGGACAGATGATTCCATATTTCCTCATGATTCTCTGTATCTTTTTACGGCTAAACGTAATGTTAAAATCATTCTCCAGTATCATTTTAATGGAGCGTGAACCTTTCTTATATCCGCGCCGATTAAAGGCCTTTAAAATGATTTCCTTCGCTTCAAGATCCAATTTCTCCTTTGCTTCCCGGAAAGAGGAAGCCTTTAGGTAGCTATAATATCCAGACCGGGATACCTCTAAGAGGCCACATAGATACCTGGTCATCCCCTTAAATCCATTTTGTTCAATGGTCTCCTGAATCAATTGATATGCATTATTCGGATTTAGATTTTCGCTTGAGTTTAGCAGCCTCCTTTCTGTTGTTTCTAGCTTTTTTAACAGCTCAACCTGTCCTTCCAACAGTTCAATTCTTGCCTTTTGTCTTTCAATCACTTCGGACGGTGAAAGCTCACGTTTCAAGGGTCTGCCGGAAGCGTTTTTCCTCGTATCCGTAAGCCCAATCAAGCCATTCTTCTCATAGGCCTTTTTCCACCTGCAGGCTGACTGTTCGATTCGTTTTATTCCTATAACGTCCACATCGAAACCGTTCTCCGCAAAGATCTGACGAGGGAGTTTGCCAGCTAGGTACTCATCAATAAATCTATTTTTAAAATCGTCAGTATAGGTAATAGACCGATCGCTGACACGATGTATATTTGGATTCTGTTGAAGTGTTTTTATCTCTTTGGTTGAAAAAGTTATTTTACTCATGTTGTCCCCTAATCCTCATATTCTAAAATTCAAGTATATAAAAAAATACCTGTAGGTGAAACCCTCTTTTTCAAGTGTCCTACCTACAGGTACCATTTTACACGCCAGGCCTCTTTTTTTATTTAGTAAATTTTTCCGGATCCAAAAGTGGTGAATAAGCTTTCATAAGGATAATCTTTCGCTTGATCAATTTCCCACTTTCCATCTTTTGCCATTAGATTCATATCTATTGCCGTTCCTTTTTTTACTGAGATAGAACCCATAATATCGTCAATTTTAGAGAAAGCGTATTGGTATCTTTTATCTGTATCATAATTTCCAGTTTTTTCACGATAAGCATCGGAATAATCAAAAATTCCTTGATAAAGGTCGTTTAATGGAATCGTTTCATATTCTACACGAACAGTTGCTTTATCATTTCCAAATTCGACAAGGGAAATGGTGTAGGATGCTTTTTCATTTAGAAGTGAGATATACTCTTCTTGTGCCTTATCTATATCTTTTTCTGTCAATTTTTTAAACATGCTTAGATTTAATGTTTCTTTAAAATAGTCTTTTGCTTCTTTTATTGCCGCTTCTTGATTCATCGCAACTAATTTATCATATGCTTTATTTTCTTTTTTCAAGAAGACTGTGTCAATGAACGCGCTTAAAGCTTGAATGGGTTCTGCTAATTTTTCATAGCTATCACTATATTTATTTGTATCTAAGGTTAGGACGACTTCTTTCGGTTCCTTTCCTGGATCCATTAACATTGGCTTAATTCCAAGTTCGTATTTCTTCCCTTTTTCAACGTTAAAATAAAATGTCATTTTTGTCGACTTTCCAGGATTAATATCACTCGTTCTGTCGCCACCAATACCCGTATAATTACCGTAAATGTCAATTGGTGCAAGTTGATTGTCTCCGTCATAAAGGAAAATAGCATTTCGAGGTGTAATGGATAATGTTGATTTTGATCTATTTTTAATATTTAAGACGACCTCTAAAGGAGCTTCTTTCGCATCTTCGGAAAAATCTCCACTTTCTTCTGTCCAGATATACGAAGCTTTTTCAATGGAGACTTCTAATGCTCCCCCCTTCTTCTTTTCCGTCTTTGTCGCAGATTCGAATGTGGAACATGCAGCTAGAAATAAGCAAGCAAATAGAAATATAATGACTAAGGAAAACCTTTTGATCACCCAATCTCCCCCTTCTTATGAGTATACTAAGTTTTACTTAATCTGTGGTGAATCGTTAAAAGATTAAGAATTCAACACACCTAGTGCATTATAACAAAGCGAGATCATTTAGTTAATTCGACTTTAGACCTCTATTTTAAATGGGGACTTTTATCCGATTGGATTCAATTTTTTCATAGGCGAATAGTAAAGTATAAATTTTTCATTTTCTACTTTACCATTAGCTTTAAGCTCCCTAAGAAAGNTTAAAATGGTACCTATGTCAAGGACACAATAAAAAAAGAGGTTAAGCAACTAGAAGATGATTCCTATATTGAATAGGGGTCATCTTTTTTAAATTCCATTGATATCGATAATTGTTATAGTAAACCATATAGTGATTTATTTTTGCTTTTAGTTCTTTTAAGGATTTACAAGATTGATAGTCTACTTCATCTTTTAAATGACCAAAGAAAGACTCTTGAGGGGCATTATCCCAACAGTTCCCTCTTCGGGACATAGATTGTCCTAGGCCATATTTTTTTAATAACTTTTGATATCTGGGGCTCGTATAATGGCTCCCTTGATCAGAGTGGATGAAGGCATCTTTATGTAGTGTAATCTTCTTGTTTTTCATTAGTTTGTGAATCGTCTTTGTTGCGATGTCTAGAGTGATACGATCAGAAACATGGTAAGCTAGGAGTTCGTTAGTGGACGCATCTTTTATGGTTGACAAATAAGCCATGGAATTTCCGTTATATGGCAAATAAGTAATGTCCGTTAATAACACTTTTCCTGGAACTCCTTGCTTAAATTCCCTATTTAACTTGTTTGGAACAACCTGATGCTCCTTGGTTGCTTTAGCGATCCTTTTATAAGGATTTGGCTTTCTGTGAGGACAGATGATTCCATATTTCCTCATGATTCTCTGTATCTTTTTACGGCTAAACGTAATGTTAAAATCATTCTCCAGTATCATTTTAATGGAGCGTGAACCTTTCTTATATCCGCGCCGATTAAAGGCCTTTAAAATGATTTCCTTCGCTTCAAGATCCAATTTCTCCTTTGCTTCCCGGAAAGAGGAAGCCTTTAGGTAGCTATAATATCCAGACCGGGATACCTCTAAGAGGCCACATAGATACCTGGTCATCCCCTTAAATCCATTTTGTTCAATGGTCTCCTGAATCAATTGATATGCATTATTCGGATTTAGATTTTCGCTTGAGTTTAGCAGCCTCCTTTCTGTCGTTTCTAGCTTTTTTAACAGCTCAACCTGTCCTTCCAACAGTTCGATTCTTGCCTTTTGTCTTTCAATCACTTCGGACGGTGAAAGCTCACGTTTCAAGGGTCTGCCGGAAGCGTTTTTCCTCGTATCCGTAAGCCCAATCAAGCCATTCTTCTCATAGGCCTTTTTCCACCTGCAGGCTGACTGTTCGATTCGTTTTATTCCTATAACGTCCACATCGAAACCGTTCTCCGCAAAGATCTGACGAGGGAGTTTGCCAGCTAGGTACTCATCAATAAATCTATTTTTAAAATCGTCAGTATAGGTAATAGACCGATCGCTGACACGATGTATATTTGGATTCTGTTGAAGTGTTTTTATCTCTTTGGTTGAAAAAGTTATTTTACTCATGTTGTCCCCTAATCCTCATATTCTAAAATTCAAGTATATAAAAAAATACCTGTAGGTGAAACCCTCTTTTTCAAGTGTCCTACCTACAGGTACCATTTTAACTCCTAATTTCCTTTTATACTTGAATTGCCAGAAACAAGTTAAAGAAAGGGAGTCGTGTGCAAATGAATAATAACATAATTATGCCAGGATTAGAAGACGTAAAAATACTAAAAGTGGAACAAATGGATGACAGATTAGCGTTGTTTGTTCGTATAGGTTTAACCTCCCATGAAGATAAAAAAACTTCAATAATAACTTGGCTAGAAGAGTTAATACAAGAATATCTAGATAAAAGCAGCAAAGCTCTCGACAATTATGCTGGCTAAAGGCTGTTTTTAACTACTCCGATAGAACCCTTAAATTAAGGGAACCAAAGACACCAAATATTATTAATACTGTTGGTAGTAGTTCAAATGACTTATTTTTACATATATGCTTGTTTCTTGGATTGCATGATTTACTCTTACAGGTTAAATCACCATACGTTCCAAGTTTTCTCTTCTTAGACCAACCCAGTAGGCCATATTATGATGATGGCAAACCAAAAGATAATCAAGAAATAAAAGGTACTGATAGACAAAAGATATCTATTGCATTTAAAGTCCTAAATTATTTTATGGAAAAAATACTTGAAAGAGAAGAATCGTTTCAAATGATAATAGTAGAACATATCCCTCCAGAAATTTGGGAGAAACAAGGTTTAGAGAATATTCATTTAGTTGAAGAATTTAGAGACGGTAACTATCTAATAAATGAAATTAATAAAACTAAGTAAGTGTAAAAATTATGCGAATTTATCTAAGTATACTACTATAAATCTGTGAGATCATGTAGATAGAAAAAAGACCACTCCTGTCAAAACGGTGACTGGGTGGTCTTTTCTTAAAAACTTCCTATCAAAACGGTGATTGGAAGTAATACATGCTATAATATATGTAAATTATAAACAAATATTCATTTTTAGTCAAGTAGGTGATGACCTTTGAAATATAATATCTTTTTTGATGAGTCTAATAAATTGGATGCAGAGAAAAAATATTCCTATTATGGCGCATACGGTGTTGAACAATCTAAGTGTGATGGTATAGTAGCAGATATAAACAAAATTTTAAGGATGACTGGTAAGAAGAGTGAATATCATTTTACGGAATATAATAATGATAAGGACCTTACTCCCTACATATATCGTTTACACCATTTCATAAAAACAAACTTACAAATTAACATATTTGTCGTGGATAATGATATTGCATTTAATTTTGCTAGAAATGCTAACATCACAGTTACAGAATTACGTAATTTATTTTATGTTAAAATTCCGGAAAGGCTCTTTTATGGATTAACTAGGGGTCTTTCAAATGATTATAGAACAGTTGAAATTGTAGTTGATCACAGTCCTGAATATGGAAGAATGAGAGTATATTCAAAATTAAAACAGCAAATGAATGCACATGCAATTTATCGTGGTATGAAATACTATGTTAATAAAGCTTGGTATAAAGAATCACATAAATCTATACCTCTCCAAATAGTTGATTTGTTTATGGGAATTGTTGTCTTTCTAATGGAAAAGTCATATCTAAATATTGATGACGATAAACCAATTATCAAGAGTGACCTTATTTATCGTTTTTTAATTGAAGAAAATAATATACCTGAAATATTCATAGCTACAAATCCCATTTGATAAAATTTGTTAAATTAGTTGAACATAACGGTATTTAATTAAGAACCGTAGCCAATTCATAAAATAACTGAATTTTCAATAGAACAACTCTGGTATTTTGGGCATACTTCCCCCTTGACTGAAAAATTTATTTTTTTCAGTTATGAGAAGTATTCTATTGGTCATTCCAATTGTAGTTTTTGAATTCGATTCAGTACATCCCAAAAGAAATTTTGATACACAAAACTCGATGATAGTTTGAAGTAAAGGGATCTGCCTGATTTCACGACTTTACTTGCCGCTTTAATTAACCGAGTACGTATCGTATCAATTTGCATAGTTTTTTGACCTTCCGGAAAACAAAGAGTTCGTAACCAATTGGTCAAATTATATGCAAGAAGTGTTAACATCATTTTTACTTCGTTCACTAGAAAAGCGTGGCTATTCATATGATCAAAGTAAAAGCCATTTTTTGCTTCTTTGATATAGTTTTCCATCGTCCCTCTTTTTTGATAAGCTCGGACGATATCTTGAGGAAAAGCTAATTCAAAGTTAGTAACAAAAAAGGAATGGGTAAAGAACAGCTCACCTGCAGGACGTACCGATTGAATAATCACCCTTCTTGGTTTTGACCATGATTTTGCTTGGTAAATCGTTTCTTCATAATAGGTTTCCGTCTTGGAAACATCTAAAGGTGCGGAAGAAGGATGGTATTCCTTCGCTAAACTTTGTAGTTGTGAATTCGATTTCAACCGAATAATATACAAAACAGATTCTTCTTCACACAGATCGTATAATCCCGGAACAGCAAACCCACTATCTCCACGAAGAAACAGGGTAGTTTCCGGAAACATTTCGTTATAATGTTTAATGAGAGGCCGAATAAATTCCACCACACCATTTGATGTATAAACATTTCCGGGACGGAGTTGTGCTTTCAAAAAGTCACCAGTCGCACCATCAAAGGCGACTAATGGATGAAAACCCATCGTGCCATAATGAGTATTATATGACGAAGATTCTTGGTCCCCATATGTATCCGAATGAGTCGAATCCAAGTCGATAAATAACTCTTTCGATTGTCGAAAACAATGAATCTTATCAAGCATTTCTTGGTTAGCCAGATTTAATTGTTCAATTGAATCTTTATCAAATCGTGTATAAAAGCGAGACAAACTGGGCTGGGAAGCAAGTGTTGGAGTTTCAATGATTTCCTTAAACACAGGATCATGAGTCAACTGATCAGCCGCATCATCTTCCGCATACCCGGCAATGATTTGATAGACTTTTTGACGTAACAAGTTTTCATTTGAATGAAGATAATATTTCCTTGAATCGTTAAGTCTCAAGTACTTAACTAAAGTCTTTGAAAAACCAATTTTTTCATCGAATTCTCTAAAAAGAAACTCACCTGTATCGGAGGAAAGAGAACCTCCATCATTTGACAATTTAATTTTATGATTGAAATCAAGTGTTTTTTGCGTTAAAGTAACCATATAAAGAGTCCTTTCTGTTTGGTTTTTGTTTTGGTTACTTTAACTTTAACAGAAATGGATTCTTTTTTCATTTTTTTAATGAATTACAATAAAGCCGAAAAGGCTTGGTAATCCATAAGTTATAATAAGTTTCTGAATTTCTGTGAATAATTCAGGATATAGATTTATTTCAAAAACAAATAAATATTTTTAAGTGGGATGGACAAAAAGATATTATTCATGAAGTTAATATTTCAGAGTATTTATCACAATTTATGGCTTTTAAAACGCAATTTGATATTAATGAAATGACAAAATTATCAAATATTAGAAAACCTAGTGATACTACTAAAGAAATAAGAATAAGAATGGGTTATACAAATAATCAATTAAGAATGTTACTTGGATATCTTGATCAGCTTAGTGGTAAAGGAAGAAATACATTTATTATGCAAAATTATTATAAAATCTTCTAGAACGTAATTCTGAAACCTTAAAGAATGCTAACATTTTGCTAACGCAATCCCATGAAAAACGGTAAATCCCCGTTAAAGATGTTACAACCAACAATATCCAAAACGTTGATTTACCGCGATTTTTGCACCTCTCGTTAACGATATTACACACTCTCATCTCACGGGCGGCATGATGTAATAAGCCCCACACCCCTTGATATATAAGGGTTTTATAGTAGAGGAAAGTTAAATACTAACGGATTGCTAACATAGAGGAAATTAATCAAGGCTTCTCATTAGTTCACTAAACTTTTGAGAGGCTTTTTTTAGTTCTTTTGTGACATGGAGATAGATAATTCTTGTTACGGATATAAGTTCCCAGTGGACAGGGCCGTTTGTACAAACATCGTCATTGCCAACCAAGGCTATCATGTCAGCTCTTCCGTATAAAGGTTCTAGTATCGTTCTTTCGTGCTTTTTAGTATTGTACTTCATTTTAGTTTTTAGTCTTAGTCTACTTACATCTTAATTTTTCTGTCCAGTTAAGTGTAACAATTCTATATTTTGTCACCCAAATAGTACTTGATATCAAATACCGCATGTCTGTTTCTTTTGTATATGTCCATACTTTCACTTGATTACTATTCTGGATATCGAAAACAAAGACAAAAATCTTGTACGTTCTAAAGTCGGTGAAGTTAGGTCACGCATTTGGAAATTAAATTCTCAATAGGAATTAACGTGTACATAGATAAAAGGAAGTTAACAATGGTTAACATTTTTCCGATTATTAGAAACCCAATTTATAATATAAATAGTTAGAGGCAATGTAACTTTCTTTGTAAGCTGTTTGAAGAATAGTCATTTAGAAGTTATCCATCCTTCTTTATTAAATCAAAAATATAAATCACCATTCTTATTTGTTAGGACAGAAAATAATAATTATTTTCGTGAATTTATGAAGCATATTTATTCTTACTTAGAAAAATACCATATTTTTATTCCTACACGTAACAGTTTTGGGTTTAGAAATATTTCAATGGAGGTTGTTCAAATGAATAAAAATGATAATCTATTAAAAATTGCCCCGGGTAAAATAAACGAAATAAAGCAACAGCAACATATCTTAATTGAAGGAATTATGGAATTTAACAAAAAGTTAGGAAGTTGAAGGTATTAGGTATGATAATAAATAAGAACTTTTCAAGCCTATTGTTTGGTAGGGTTTTTGTTAATATGGGAGATAGTTTATATTATATTACTATTATGTGGCTAATTTTTGATTTAACCGAAAACACTTTATTTACTGGGATAGCAGGTGCATTATTTATGTTACCTGAAGTTTTTTCGTTTTTTTATGGGCCGATTATAGATAGATGTAATCAAAAGAGATTTTTAATCATTTTTACTTTATTACAGTCTTTAATAATGTTAATTGTATATTTACTGTATTTTTCTATTGCTGAAACAGTGGTATACATTATTTTATTCATGATCCCATTTCTTGCATTTTTTTCCGAATTTACTTATCCTATTGAAAATGCATTAATTCCTAGATTTGTAGAAAATAAAGACTTAACGAAAGCTAACTCTATTATGGCGATAGCTGCCGATGGTATAGACTTATTTTTTAATGCAATTTCAGGGATTTTAATTGCTATTACATCAATAACTTCGATTTTATTAGGCAATGCTGTTCTATTTTTACTAGCAACTTTGCTTTTCTTTAGACTTAAGATAAATGGAAATCACCAGAATGCCGAAAAGGTGATACATGAAGAGGAGAGCACATATATTATAGATCTTAGGGAAGGTATAAAGTTCGTTAAAAAGAAAGAGATACTAGCGTTAATAATTCCGTTTCTTTTATTAAATCTATTGTTAGCTACATTCACTGTAAATTTGCCAGCAATATCATCAACAATTACTCAATCCGCAATTTCTTATGGATTATTGCTTACTGTTTCTGGGCTAGGGAGTGTGGTAGGGGCTATTACTAGTAATTTTATTTCCAAAAAAATGAAGGTTGGCTCAATTATTATAAGTACCGTTATATTTTATGGGTTGTCGTGGCTAATTGGAATTTCTCTGGGAGGGTTTTTTATTTATATTTTTTCATTTTTAGCTAGCATATTTATTGGAATTATTAATGTGGTTTTTACAGTGATTTTTCAAGAACTTTCACCTGAGAATATGTTAGGTCGTGTGAATACAACTATCAAATCATTAATTACAATTTTCATGCCAATGGGTGCCTTACTTGGAGGATGGCTACCGACTACTTTGGGTTTGAAAAATACAATTATCATGAATGCAAGTTTGATTCTTATTCTAGCAATAGTGCTCCTTTGTATGCGTTCTATAAGAAATATGGATGTAAATATAGAAGAATTTGAAAACTAATCATATTTATATATGATACTATAATTATTCATAAAAATAGTTAAAGAAACCTGAGGAAACTTACTTCTCAAGTTTTTTGGGGGTTGACGTTAACAGGAACCTAATCTTACAAGATGCAGAAAACCCAATTATTAGGAAATATTGTATAATGTTTTTACTTTGTTATAAAAATTGAGACACTGCTCTCTTTTTGAATCTAACTCTAATAGTCCAAACATTTCACTAATATTTAAAATAACATCTTCCAGATACTGGCCATCTATTAAATCCAATATAGCAGTAAAATATTTTATCATTGCCTGTATATACATGTTATCTACTACATCTAACTTTATTTTGTTCAATTCACTCAAATAAAATTTTGCACTATTTACTTGTTTAGAAATTATCTTCATTTCTAATATGTTAAACAACATTAATGCTACTTCATTTCGATATCGTTTTATATTTTTTAGCATAAGAAGAGTATTCTTTGCACGTAAATATACTAAATCAATTATCTCATTAGAGTAGAAACTCAAAGTATTGGTAAACAATGTAACTTCATAGTATCCCCAACTATTGCAATTCATTAAATAATTTTGAATGACTACTAACTCATCACGATATTCATTGGTACCATTTAATTCATCGATCAGAAGCGATACTAACGCTTGATAATGTCTGTACTTTTCATTACCAGTTTCTAGATAATCCTTTTTAGCATCAAATGTGATTTGCTTTAAGACAGATACGTTTTTATTATAGTAAGCCTCTATGTATTTTCGAGTGTAAAGTAAATCCTTATTTTCAGCATTTTTATAAATTACTTCAAATTCTTCTAAGGTGATATTTAACATATTTAAAATTTCGAAAAATTTTCCAACTGTAGTGTCACTTAATCCCTTTTCAAACTTTGCAATGGCAGGTCTACTTAATAAATTATTATAAACTTTATTAGAGGGAATATTTTTATTAATTCTGATATCCCTAATTACTTTGCCAATATACATTTGAACACCTCGTTAAAAATATAAGTTAATTATTATTAACATTTTAACCTAATTTTTAATTTTTTTGAAATAATAGCTATAACTTTGAAAAGGAGTTGGATTAGGTGTATAAACTGTATGTATTTACAAATTTCTTAATGTCTAATGATGTATTAACTCTATTTAAACCATTAATCTGGGATTTAATTGGGGGGTAAGGATTGGACATAAGTTAGCTCCCTTTTCTGATTACTCCCACTCGACTGTGATGAGTAAGACATTGTTTTTATAATAAGTGGCAGTATAGTACCACTCAGGACAAGTGATCAACCATAACCCCTATGTTCGGATAGATGGCGCATAGAACTTTAGGTATACTAGAGTGAATATGCGGAGGGAAAAAGAAAAGATATAAATATATTTATTTAAGAATCCTAAAATATATCATATTCCCATATACCGGCGTAAATAGGGGAGATTTCCAGTATAAAGGAGGGGGAAGTATGTCTATTAAAAAAAATTTATTTCAGTTAGTAGTGATCGATTTTGTTTATGTACTGATTTATTTTATTTATATTATAAGTCCAATATATTTGGGATATTATTTATTAGGAATTATAAACTTTGTCTGCCTGTTCGTATGTCTATTATTATTTGTGTTTTTCTTTAAAAATTCCATAATGAAAAAGAGATATAAAAGTGTAGATTTATTATTGACTATTGGATACTTAATTTCAATTATTGTAATGTCTTATACGTTTATTGTTTGGCTACTATTTAGCGCGGATTGGTTTGTTGGTAAGTAGCATTAAATCCAGATAAAACATTAAATGTTGGTTTTGATAGTATTACGAATGCGAAAGCTGGCTTAGTACAAATCGGTTTGGAACTTCTAATTTTAAATTTCACAATAGCTTTTTCGATGATTTTAAATAGGTCATCTTTTTTATTAAGTAAGTGAATTAGTGAACTTTTTAAGGATATACTAACAACAAAACGACTAACCAGATTATCATCAAATTTTCCAACTTTCGGCTAAAGAAGGAGTGGATGGAGGCCTGCCAAAAGAATACATAATACTGATTTTAATGGTGCTTGGCGGATTAGCTGCTTTAATATTCTTGATTCCCCATTCAAAAAGGCGTGAGAGTTTACTTGCTCTTATGATTTTCCAGGCTATTCTATGGCTGTGTGATATGTTTGCCTTTAAATTTGGGTTGATGAGTGCCCCTGTTAGGGTTCTACCTAAAGCGATTGATTTACCAGTCGTTATTGATTATTATTTTTATCCTACATTATTTTCTATATATTATGTAAATAGAAGTGGGAAATCGAGTGAATGGAGCCAGTTGTTATCCTTCTTCATTTGGTTTTCAGCCCTAACTTTATATGATATCTTGCTGGAAAGGTACACAAATTTATTGAAATATGATGTAATTGCTTGGTACGGAATCTGGATTTATATTGGATCGCTCTTTTTCATCAGTCAGCTCTGTTGTAATTGGTTCTTTAGGGAAAAATCCTTGTTTTTTTGTAGGCAGGGGGAGAGAAATTGAGCATTGAATGGTGGATTTTAATAGTAGTATATATTTTAACAACATGTTTGATTTTTTTTATTCCAAGAAGTAAGGTTCGTCTCGCAATTGTGGCATTTTTGTTTAAACAGGTGATTACCTTCCTCACAGGTATAGTTGTTGTCGAGATTGGGCTTCTTGCATATCCTGTCCGAGAATTTGCCACTGTGATTCGTTCGAGTTTTTTATATGAATATTATGCCTTTCCCGTAGTTTGTGCTCTATTCAATGTATGGTATCCGGAGAAAAAGAATACTTTTGTTCAATTCAATTATTATTTCTGGGTAACAACGGTGTTAACACTTATTGAGATTGTAATCGAAAAGTACACTGCGCTTCTAGATTATATCTACTGGGAATGGTATGTGACGTGGATTACAGTATGTATTACATTTTATTGGACCCGTTTATTTTGTCTTTGGTTTTTTGAGAAGGGGAGATTTACTAGTGAAATGTAAGGGGGCGGAGGCTTATTTCTCTTTATCCGCTTTGCCCTGTACGATATTAATTTGCTTTGGCGTTCTTCTAGTTTCATGTTGTAGGGAGCCGCCATAGAGGTGCAGATGGTTCCTTGAAAGAACGATTAATATAGCTTTTTTACATAGGTATATAATATTGAACTAACGATGAATTTAGAAAGGTTAGGTTATCCTCTTGAAAATAGATTGGTTAGCTAATCTTGAATAATGAAGAGAGGCCTCTCGAATGTTTACGGAATCTTTGAGAAGCCTCTTCTTATTGCATTATTATAGGAAAACTGAGACGAACAAGACGGAATGCGTGCGTCAGTACTATGGTGTTTGGAAAGTTTCTCCTACTGTCCGCTTTTGCTTATGCTAATCTTTCACAGAACTTCACTTTTCCCGCTTGTAATGATTGCAGCACGATTTTCTATATTCTATACACGCATTAATGCACCGTTTGGCTCTGGTATTTCTTCTTCTAAAATCTGGTTCATTTTACAGAAGTGTTCAAAGAATTCCCGAGCTAACTGTTGTTCCTGTGTATCCGTTTTTAAAGAAATTATATCAAGTAAAATTTGAGCCATTGATACATTATCAAAATAACGGAATTTTCCTGTGTTCCAAGTCATTCTTTTTGGGGCTTTTTCGTTAACGTAATAGTTCCAGAAAGGCATTTTTTCAGATTCTTGTGCTGTCAGTTGAAGTCTGTATTTTGAGTGGGCAGGGATGTATCCATCTTCACAAAGGCTTCCAATAAAATTCTCACTTACCATATAAGCACCAAGGATCCGTCTGTCTTTTTCAGGCATATTGGAATCTCTTTTTGTTAAAAGGCAAATACTATTTTGATGTAAGCGGGACGGCTTTCTTGGTGTACCTTTGTTTACACCACTCTTTATCTCGCCGGTAAAAACTTTCCATTCTGTAAAAACTGTACTGGAATCTTCACTATCACACCAATACACCATTTGTGATTCGGGATGCAGTTTATGGTTGTTCATCAGCTTTTCATACTCTAAGCGAAGTTGCTGTTCTCTGCGTAGGCGTTTTTTTTCTTCTTCTCTTTCCAGTTCTATCTTCTCACGTTCGATTTCTTTTTTTCGTAAAATCTTTTCAAGTGAATTCGCCGCATCTTGATCATGTAGTTTAAGGTGCTTTTTAAATGCATCCGGATAAATAAACTTTTTATTTTCTGTTGCGAAAGTGGTGAAACGTATTTCTATAACAGAATCACTGTATTTAACAACACTACCTTTACCAAATTGCTCATGTGTTACCTTTTTATTAATTAGGTTCACTCTATCTGCCTCCTTATCATACTAACCACCGTGAGAAAGCTACCTGTTCGTTGCTTTTAATTTTTTTAGCTAATAGGAAAGTTATTCATTTTCCAATTTCTACTTTCCTATACGCATAAGCACAACTACTGCTTTCGCTTAAAGACTCTAGCCATGAGTTTTCTTTACGCCCGAATGCTATCTGCAAAAAAGGCTTAAGATACTGGTATAAATTTAAAAAATATTTGTAAAATTATTGTAACACATATTCAAAAATAGTTCAAATTTTGTATTGACTGTTATATTTATCTTGTTGTAAAATAAAAGATTACAATTTTGTTATTCCACTCCATATTATCGAGAAAGATATAAAAACAGATCATTTATCAAATTATTAGGCAATTTCGTTTACACTTGTATTATAATGAATAGAAGTATAACTTCTTTGAATAGGGGATGGGCACTCTGGTAAGTTAGTTTCTTAAAAATGAACAGTAAGGGGTGTTTGTTTTGAAAATCCTCATTATTTTTTCGATTATCGTTACGCTCGTAGGGTTTGTTTTAACATGGTCAGTTGCGGGGAAAGGTGACAAAGATTATCGTGGTAAAACAAAAAGAAATGCAACGAACTTGACTGTGATTTATGTGATAACTTTTTTAATCATGATTATTGCCCTTATCGTTTTTTTTAGCGTTTTAACTTAAGAAAATGACATCCTAAATTCAACAAGTGGAAAGGAACAATCGGATGAGAAAAGCAATAAGTTTATTATTCATATTCGTTGGTGCAATTCTACTTTCGGTGTCCATATATCAATTCATTCAGCAGGATGTACAAACGAAAACATCTTTAAAAGAAGCTGAGGAGCTAGTGTCTAAAAATAAAGGCCAACCCGTACATAAAGAGGAATTTCATCCAAAGGACGGAGATGTTATTGGTCTCCTACATATACCAAAATTAGATAAAACATTACCAATTATCGAAGGAACAGATGAGGACATGTTGGAAAAAGGTGTCGGGCACTATTCTAGTACGGTTTTTCCTGGAGATGGAGAGCAAATTCTTTTATCTGGTCATCGTGATACGGTTTTTAGAAAGTTTGGTGAGTTAGAAGTAGGGGATCGCTTTATCGTGGAAATGCCTTATGGAAGTTTTGAATATGAGTTTAAGGACTCTGAAATTGTTGGGGCTGATGATGAAACAGTAATTGGGAATAAAGGGGAAGAAGTGTTAACATTGTCGACTTGTTATCCATTTAGCTATATCGGTCCAGCACCTGATCGATATATTATTTATGCCTATCCAGTAAAATAGACAACGATTTACCGAGCATTGTAAAGTCCGTATCCCCGTCATGGGGGATTTTTTAGCTAATGGGAAAGTATAAATCTTCCAATTTTTACTTTTCTACACGTATAAGCGAACAAGGAAGGCTCTAGCAGCATTACATTAAAGCCGAAAAACTTTCTTTTCGGGAACTACGGCTATGAGTTACCTGGAGGCTCATGCCCCAAGTTTTCTTTAGTTTACAAGAAATAAACTAGTTATTTTCAATCACAAAAAAACGATGTACATCCACCAAAAGTGAGTGAAAATAATTGCAGTATAAATGGATGTAACTGCCAATAATAAACCTCTCCAATATTTAAAGACCGTGTTTACATTTCTTAATCGTATTCCGACAATTAGTACCGCAATGCTTCCAAGAAACTTAACTGACAAAAACGCTGAAGGATGGATGTCCCATAAATAAGCCATTAGCGGATTTGCTTCTTCAACTGCTCCCATTGATAATCCAATAAATGTAAACAGCCCATCGATAAAATTGACTATTGATAAAATGATAAAATAGCGAATCAATCGTACCGCCCCTAAACTTGAATACAATTTCTTTTTTCTTTCAGTTTTGACTAAAAAGGAACCATTCTATACAAAGAGTATTCTGAAACTAAAAAATTCAATACTTATTTTTATCAAAAGTTAGAGTAATTCTTTTAAAGAATAAAAAGGAAAAGTCATTAAGTGTTTGGGATAGGGATTCCATTGAAGGCGATTGTAGTGAAATGGGAAAATGGTTAGAAAAAATGAGTCGATTGAAAAAGGTCCTCTTCGTTTTCAAACTACGAAGAAGACCGAACATGTTAATAACTATACTTGCGTCTTGTCAATATTGTAAGGAAGAGGGCAGGGATTGTACATGCGATCATCCCTAAAAAGGCAAACTTATTCGATGCTTCATATAAAAACCCTGCTGGGAAGGTAAGTAAAGCATTAATTAAGCTCATAGCAAAAGCTGCATACATTCCTTGGGCAGCTGGTATTTGGCCAGTTTTTAATCGCTTGGAGATGAATTGGATTGTTCCGTAATGGGCAAATCCGAAAGAACATACGTGTAAAAGTTGAGAAAAGATAAATACGAATACGTTTGGAAACAGGAAAATGAGTAACCAACGGATGGTTGATCCAATTGAAGCCAAAATAAAAAGATTCGAGACTTTCATATGAGAAAAGAAGCGATCAGCTGTGGCAAAAAATAAAATTTCCCCCAGAACCGCCACATTTAAAATTAAACCGATATAAAAATTGTTTACATTTAAATCTTGTAAATAAATAAAACCGTAATTGTAATAAGAGGTGTGTGATCCTTGTAACAGGATAGATATGAAAAGAATAATAAGGAATCCTTTTGTTGCAAAGAGCTTTTTAAAGTTACCGACACCTTTTTGAGACGTTTCTAGTTTAGGCGCTGATTTCAATATAGTTGGTGTCGATTGAAATTGAGAAATAAGAATGAAAATTAGCCCAGCTACCATTAACCAATAGATCGCCTGTTCTTGAAACAGAGCTGTCCCAATGCCTACAACAATTAAGGCAACTGTGTAGCCAATAGAACCGTATGAACGGCTCTTTCCATAATTGAGATTTTCACTAGCTAATAAAATGGTTGCACTCCCCTCAACTCCGGGCATTAAATTCGGATAAAAGAGACTAAATAAAACCGTAATAATTAATAAAGGGATGTACGAATGAAAGGGTATGTACGTTAACATTAATATGATAGATATAACGGTAATCCCTCTCATTACCAAACTAATAGCAAAGCGATTTGTCATTAGTGGAAATAAAATAAGTGTGGAGAAAGATCGCGCTAATAAACCGGCACCAATAATAATACTTGCAGCGGATACCGATAGTCCTTTATCCTCGGTTAACCAACCTGTCCAGTAGGGCATAAATATCCCCCACGTAAAGAAAAATGTGAAGAAATTAAGTGAAAGCCAACGTTGATTTTTCATCATTTCTTAACCTTTCTAAAAGAGTCTTATTATCCAAATTATACCATATATGAATGGAATTCACTTAGTGGATTTTAATAATAAAGATTGTTCGGTCTTTTAGGTGAAAGCAGAGCCGTAGTTCGCCGAAAAGATAGAGAGTTTTTCAGCTTTAATGTGATGTTGATGAATCCTTACTATTAGATAAAAAAAGAGTGCACCCATAAGCACACTCTAATTATTAATAATAATATTCTTAACGTTTACGTATTTTTGCAATTTCATCAGCGACGAATTGTACATTCGTACCAACAATTACTTGAATGCCGTTTGAACCAACTTCTTTAAATCCTGGTACATTTGTCGATTTGATTTTTGCCTTATCAACTTTCTTAAGATCCTTAACTTCAACTCTTAAGCGTGTAGTACAGTTGTCAACGGACAATACGTTCGCATCTCCACCTAAACCTTCATAGATTGTTTTTGCCATAGTAGTAAAGCGATCTTTTCCAGGAGCGGATGTAATTGTTTCGACATCATCGTCTTCACGTCCAGGTGTTTTCAAATTAAACTTAACGATTAAGAAACGGAATAAGAAATAGTAAATGGCAAAGAACAATAAACCTTGTAATATGAGCATATATGGTTGGTTAGCTAAAGGTAATCGAGAACTTAAGAAGAAGTCAACGAAACCTGCGCTAAATCCGAAACCAGCCGTCCAATGGAACATCGCGGCGATTGTTAATGAAATCCCTGTTAAAACAGCATGAACGAAGTAAAGTGCTGGTGCTAAGAACATGAATGAGAATTCAAGTGGTTCTGTAACACCGGTAAAGAATGCTGCAAATCCAGCTGCTAATAAAAGTGATGCAGCTTGTTTTTTCTTTTTCGTTTTTGCAGTATGGTACATGGCAAGTGCTGCACCAGGAAGACCAAACATCATAATAGGGAAGAACCCAGCTTGATACATACCGGTAACACCTTTAACACCTTCACCAGACCAGAAGTTACCAATATCATTAATTCCGGCAACGTCAAACCAGAATACGGAGTTTAACGCATGGTGTAACCCTGTTGGAATTAATAAACGGTTAAAGAATCCGTATAAACCGGCACCTACAGCACCAAGTTTTGCAATAGCTTCACCAAATGCAACAAGTCCTCCGTATACAGGTGGCCAAACGAAGAATAATAGAACAGAAACAAGAATCATAGATACCGCTGTCATAATTGGAACGAGTCGTTTACCACTAAAGAAAGCCAATGCATCCGGTAATTTTACAGCATGGAAACGGTTATAACATAAGGAAGCAATAATACCAGATAAAATACCAACGAAAGCGTTTCCAATCTTACCAAATGCAGGGTTAACAGCCTCTACATCAATTCCTTGAAGCATAGCAACTGTAGCTGTAGAAAGTAATGTAGTTGTAACAAGAAAGGCAACTAAACCACTTAGGGCCGCAGAACCATCTCGTTCTTTAGACATACCGAGCGCAACACCGACAGCGAACAGAATCGGGATGTTGTCAATAATAGACCCACCGGCTTTAATTAAGAATGCAGCAACAGGACTTCCTGCACCCCAACCACTTGGGTCAATCCAGTAACCAATACCCATTAAAATTGCAGCAGCAGGTAAAACGGCAACTGGCAACATTAATGATTTTCCTAGTCTTTGCAAATATTTCATAACCATATTGAAAGACCTCCATTCCTTTTTTTGAGTTTTTTAATCGAATGCTAAAAAGACTCTATATCTTTGAATAAAATCACCTCCTTAAAGGGCAAAATGATTACAGTCCTCTTTTTCGTAATCGTTCAATGTGTAGAGTAATATATGCTAATTCTTGCTCCGGAAGGGATATGTCATATCGATTTGCTAATTCCTTTGCTACATAAAGTGCACACTGAAAGGAAGTAGGAAACTTATATCGAATCATCGTAATCATTTCGTCATCTAACGTACGAATTTCATATTGATCTGCCCTTATTAATGCATATCGTAAGTGGGTTATTAACCGGTGATAAGCTAAATCATCCTCTTCCACTTCAATACTTAACCGTTGTTTTATTATATCAACCATATCTTTAATCATCGTTGTTTGATATATCGTTTCTTTCAAATCTTTACTTTTCGGTTTCATCGTGTGAATGTGGAGGGCGATAAAAGCAGCTTCATCTTCTGGTATATCGATATTTAATTTTTCTCTCATATAATGAACGGCCCAGAGGCCAATCTCAAATTCCTGCTTATATAAAATTTTAATTTCGTGAAGTAATTTGTTCTTCACATGTATACCTTCAGCTTCACGCTCAATGGTAAAAGAAATATGATCAGTGAGGGTGATATGAATATGCTCGTTTAGCTTTGTACCGATTTGGCGCTCAGCAAAAGAAATAATATGTTCAGAGATTAAAAAATGTTCTTCAGGTATTCTGTTTAGGAGCTGTTGGAACTTCTCCTTTTCTTTCATTACAAATAGTTTTTCAATTTTATTTGGATTTATTAAATCATTTTTTCTTTTATTAAAAGCAACGCCTGTACCAATCGCTACTTTTTCCCCATTCCCATCTCTAACAATAACTGCATTGTTATTCAATATTTTTTCAATCTTCAAAGACAATCCGCACCTCTTCCTTTAGCTAATAGGAGTTTCTCGATATGAGTTACTCCTATTAGCCTTTCAGTCCGATTAACCCAAATTGAGTATCCGTTATAGGTGGTCTTTTGCATTAGTTCAACGTTATGAGTACTGTGTTTGTAACGGTAGCTGTCTTTTCTTCTGTCAGATTCATCATTTTCTTATGATTGGGGTCATTCGTAATAATAATGGGTGTGTAAATTGGTTTAGATTGACTTTGTATATAGGCTAAGTCAACATCAATTAATGGTTGCCCAAGTGAGATGTGATCACCAACTTGGACGTGTGGCTCGAAACCTTGACCGTTTAATTCGACTGTGTCTAATCCGATATGAATTAATAGCTCGGTCCCATCTTTTGCTTTTAGTCCAAGTGCATGTTTTGTTTGGGCTATAAGAATCACTTCTCCGTCAATTGGTGATTTAAAATGCCCGTCAGTAGGTTTCATTGCAATTCCTTCGCCCATTAACCCTTCACTAAAAACAGGGTCAGGCACGTTATTTAGCGGAACTACTTCTCCGTTTACAGGTGCATATATTGAAAGGTCTTTCTTTTTCTTGAATAGGTTAAACATGTTTTCTTTCTCCTTTGGTGTTTTTAAAAATAAAAAAAGCATGGTGGCAAAAGGTAGTATTCCCCTTTTTATTTACCACCATGCCTGATCGTATCAGTAACATGTGATGCAATATTTATTATGCTCTTATTTTAACATTCATTTTAAATAATAGCAATAGCCTTGTGAAGGCGTTTTCATGTTAATTTCGTTTTTATTACGTGAAGTATAAAATGTGTAAAAAAGAAAGTAGTTACATACAATAAAAAATGTGTTTTTTATAGAAGGTGTTATAATTATATTTTTTTGAAATATTATTTTAGTATATCTTTACAAAAGATGGGGAAAAAGGGTAAAATATATTTTGTATCTATTTTTAGGACAATTCATTTACTTTAGAAAAACAAATCTTCAAGGAGGGTACAACATGAAATTAAAAAATTGGACACTGGCACTCATGCTGGGTCTTCTTGTAAGTATTTTAGCAGCTTGTGGTGGAGGGAATGACGAGGGAAGCAAATCGAAAAGTGGTAGCTCCGGTGAAACTGGTGAAAAGGTGATTAGTTTTGTAAATGGTGATACGATTCCAACAATGGATCCTTCTCTTGCTACGGATGAATATGGCTTCCAGTTTTTAGGTTCTACAATGGAAGGTCTTTATCGTCTTGGTGAAGATGGACAAGCAACAGAAGGAATTGCAAAAGATCACGATGTTAGTAAGGATGGACTTACATACACATTCCATTTAAGAGAAGATGCAGTCTGGTCAAACGGCGACCCAGTAACAGCGAATGACTTTGTTTATGCTTGGAGACGTGCTGTTGATCCGAAGACAGGTTCAGAGTATGGACCATATATGATGGGTGGTGTTATTAAAAACGCAACGGCCATTAGTAGTGGTAAGGAAAAAGTTGAAGCATTAGGTGTTACAGCAAAAGATGATCATACACTTGTTGTTGAACTAGAAAGCCCAACCCCTTACTTTGAAACATTAACAACTTTCGGGACATTTTTACCATTAAATGAAAAGTTTGTTGAAGAACAAGGAGATAAATTCGCAACTAGCTCGGATACACTAGTATTTAATGGACCATTCCAATTAGCAAACTGGACGAGTACAGCAAATAAATGGGATTTAGTAAAAAATGATAAATATTGGGATGCAGATACAGTACAAGTAGATAAAATTACTCATACAGTTGTAAAGGATGCACAAACAGCTGTAGAATTGTACGAATCAGGTGAAGTAGATCGGGCAGGTTTATCTTCAGATTTAGTTGATGTTTACGCATCAAGTGATGATTATGAAATTTACCCGGAAATGTCTGTTTCTTATTTAAAAATGAATCAAACAAGAAATAAAGCATTAGCAAATAAAAATATACGTCAAGCGATTGCTAGAGCATTTAATAAAGATGACATTGTTAATGAAATATTAAATAATGGTTCAATTGTTGCAAATGGACTTGTACCAAAAGATTTTGTAACGATACCAGATAGTGGCAAAGACTTCCGAGAAGCAAATGGCGACTTACTCACCTATGATCTGAAAACAGCTCAAGAGTTTTGGAAAAAAGGCTTAGCTGAAATAGGTGTAGATAAAGTTCAAATTGAATTACTTGGTGATGATAGTGAAAATGCCAAAATCTCTACTGAGTATATCGCAAACCAATTGCAAACGAATTTACCGGGTTTAACAGTGAAAATAAAAAATGTGCCGTTTGAGCAACGTCTTAATCTTGATGATAACCAAGATTATGACCTTGAAGTATCTGTATGGGGTCCTGACTATCTTGATCCAAAAACATTTTTAGACCTTTGGGTTACAGACGGTGGAAATAACAAAATGGGCTACTCGAATAAAGAATTTGACAAATTAATCGAAGAAACGTCTACAAAATATGCAGCAGATAATGAGAAACGTTATGAAAACTTCATGAAAGCTGAAAAACTATTATTAGAAGAAGATGCAGCTATAGCTCCGATTTATCAAAGGGCAAGAGCACAACTTGTCTCTCCAAGAGTTGAAGGAGTTATTTCCAACCCATTCGGTGCAAAATACGAATACAAATGGGCAAAAGTAGCTGAATAAGAGTTTTATTTAAGACGTGTAACTTATAATTAGTTTGAAAATATGGCAAGTGGGTGTGAGAGATGAGATGTTCTCTTTATCCACTTGCTTTTTTATGTTGCCAGGGGGGATTTTCCATTTCTAATTTCTGATAATACTCGGCACACAAGGAAGCTTCTCTACTTTTTGATACGCTTGGTGCACAAGGAAGCTTCTCTACTTTCCGATACGTTTGGTGCAACTATGGCTCTTCCTTCGCCTAAAAGCCCGGATGCTCGGTTTTTCTTTATAACCCGATTTTTAGCACCCTACTGGAAATTTAGGTTGATAGAAAGGGTTCTATGCGCCCATTTTCATGAAAAAGTCCAGTTTTAGGGTTGATAGAGCGTTTCTATGCAGTCAAGTCCATAACTTTGTGTAAAATCAAATATACAATGATTCAACCAATTATGGAATATAGTGCGATTTTGTAAGGAAAAAGGGGGTACCCCCTTTTTCCTTACAAAATTTTCGCTGCGCGTATATGGGTATTAGTTAATTTAAAAATTTCTTTCCTCCAGAATCTAGTGTCTCCTCTATATCCATAAGAACAGCACCAATCAATCTGAACGCTGATTGATTGTTCGGATAAATCCGGATTACCCGATCCCTCCGGCGAACTTCTTGATTTATTCTTTCTAAATTATTGGTCGTTCTTAGACTTTTCCGATAAGATTTTGGTTCATTAAAAAATTGAATGGCATCTTCAAATCCCTCATCTAATAACTTGGCTGCTTTTGAAAAAAGGGAATCTTCCTCATATGTTTCCATGAATTGTTCCTTTAATTTCCTTGCCTCCTTAATACCAGGTGCATCAAATATATCTTTTATTAAATCCATTACCTCTTTTGACCCTTTTTTAGGCATGGCATCTTTTAGATTCTTCTTGAAATGAAAAGTACAACGTTGCCATGTCGTACCAATAAATGACTCTCTAATGGCATTCTTTTGACCTTCATGGGCATCGGAAATAATAAGGCTCGGAGATTGAAGTCCCCTCGCTTTTAAATAGGCAAAAAACTCATTCCATCCTGCTTTAGATTCAGCGTGACTAACCTTCAAACCGATAATTTCCCTTTTATTCTGTTTATTCACACCTACGGCAATATAGACAGCTTTACTGACTACTCGATTGTGTTCTCGCACCTTAATATACATGGCATCGGTAAAAATATATTTATAATACATCACATTTAACGGACGCCCTGCCCACTTATTCACTTCTGCATCTAACTTTTCAGTTAGTCCGGATATAAATGATTTTGATACTTCTTCTCCGCATAGTTGTTTAACTACTTTCTTTACCTTTCTAGTAGAGACACCATTTACCACCATTTCCAACATGGAAAGGACAAAAGATTGTTCCTTCCGTTGCCACTTCTCAAACAACGTTGGCGAAAACTGGCCATCTCGTGTTCTTGGTACTTTCAATTCAAGATTCCCTATGGATACGGTCAGACTTCTGTCATAGTAACCGTTTCGATGCCCAGTGCGCCCCTCCGTTCTTTCGTATGGAAGTGCTTGTATATAGTCATCCCTTTGTTGTTCCATTAATTGATTTAGTACAAGAACGAGAGAAGCTTTCATCACTTCATTCAAATTTGAGTTTACTACATCTACTTTTAAATCCTCCAAATTTAGGGTAAGCTGTAATTGAGTCATATCAATTTCTCCTTTGCAATTTTTTCTAGGGTTGAAAACATTGTTGCCAGAAGTTGATATGGCTTATTCTCTTTTTACACAATTATATGGACTTAATCATCTATAGCAGTTCTAGACGCCCGATTCCGCTGTTTTTCTAGTAAAAAGGTCATCTATAACTCTTCTAGATGCCCGACTCCCCGGATTTTCCCTCCAAAAGGTCATCTATAACTCTTCTAAACGCTCGAATTCCCAAATTATTTATGGAATTTAGGCTTACATGTGCTCAAAAAGGGAAACAAAGAAGTAAATGGCTATACTTATATGGAATTTTTCAATTAACACTTGAAAAAAGTCCTAAAAACGAATATTATTAAATTTGTGTTTAAAAAATGTTCGTATTTATTAGGAGGACAAACATGTTTAAGCTACAAGAACATCAAACGAATGTTAAAACAGAATTATTTGCAGGGATGACGACCTTTTTTACAATGGTCTACATTATTGTTGTTAACCCAGCAATTTTATCTAAAACAGGAATACCATTTGACCAAGTTTTTATGGCGACGATTATTGCGACAGTTGTCGGTACACTTTGGATGGCCTTATTTGCTAATTATCCAATTGCTATTGCACCTGGTATGGGATTGAACGCCTACTTCGCTTTTTCAGTCGTTGGCTCCCATGGTGGTATTGACTATTTAACAGCATTTTCCGCCGTATTTGTTGCGGGTATTATATTTGTTATTCTTTCCTTAACATCATTTCGTGAAAAATTAATCGAAGCGATACCTGATAACTTGAAATATGGAATTTCTGCTGGTATTGGCCTTTTTATTGCCTTTGTTGGATTGAAAAATACAGGGATTATTACGAAACATCCTGATAATTTAGTTGGATTAGGTAATCTTCATTCACCTGAAGTATTGCTTGCTTTATTTGGTTTAGCCATTACATTAATATTGATGTCTCTTAATGTGAACGGTGCACTGTTTTTAGGGATGATTATTACGACGATGATCGCTTTACTAACAGGACAATTATCTTTTGATAAAGGGATTTTCTCGATTCCGACATTACCAGAAGGAATTATTATTGCTAATCCAATTACTGCTTTTGTTGATGTATTCCAACATTCATTATATGCAGTTGTATTTTCATTCTTACTCGTAACAATTTTTGATACAACAGGTACGATGATTGGTGTTGCGGAACAAGCAGGATTTATGAAGGGTAAAAAATTACCAAATGCGAAAAATGCACTTTTATCTGATTCAATTGGGACAACCATTGGTGCGATGGTCGGAACAAGTCCAACAACAGCTTATATCGAGTCAACATCTGGTGTTGCTGCAGGAGGTAAAACAGGTTTAACATCTATGACTGTTGCAGTCCTCTTCATCCTTGCTTCATTCTTAAGTCCGTTAGTTGGTGCAATCTCAGGTGTTGCTGCCATTACTGCCCCAGCACTTATTATTGTTGGTAGTCTAATGATTGGGCATGTTGCAAAAATTAATTGGAATGAAATTGACGAGGCTTTTCCGGCATTTCTAGTTATCTTAACGATGCCGCTCACTTCTAGTATCTCAACAGGAATCGCACTTGGATTTATTTCGCTTCCGTTAATGAAAATTGCAAAAGGAAAATGGAGAGAAATTCATCCAATTGTCTATATCTTTGCAATATTATTCTTTATTCAGCTAGCATTTTTACCTCATTAAAGTTAATATGAATGACAACCCCACGGTTTTATGAATCGTGGGGGTTTTTAAAGTTCCAATGGTTAATATTAAAATCTCTTAGTCATTCAATAAATTATCCCTTTTACTGCCAAATTAATAGATTTGTTCCACTATATTGACTATAATAGAAGTGGATTGTAAACGCTTTTTGTTATATTACAGGAGGGGAATTTTCATGGAATACCGGATTGAAAGAGATACAATGGGGGAAGTTAAAGTTCCGGCAGATAAACTATGGGGAGCACAAACACAAAGAAGTCTGCAAAACTTTGCTATTAGTACGGAAACAATGCCTGAAGAGCTTATCAAATCATTTGCGATTTTAAAACGGAGCTGTGCAATCGCAAACAATAAATTAGGTAAATTAAGTGATGAAAAAGCAAATGCAATTGTTACTGCTGCTGATGAAATTATCGAAGGAAAACATGAAGGTGAATTTCCGTTAAAAATTTGGCAAACAGGTAGTGGTACGCAATCAAATATGAACTTAAATGAAGTAATAGCCCATCGAGGAAACCAGTTATTAGAAGAACAAGGGATTGACCAAAGACTTCACCCGAATGATGATGTAAATATGGGGCAAAGTTCAAATGATACATTTCCAACTGCGATGCATATTGCAACAACAAATTATGTATTCTCTTATTTAGTACCCGAAATTGAGAAATTAAGAGCAACATTTGATGAAAAAGCAAAAGCATATATGGATCTCGTGAAAATTGGTCGTACACATTTACAAGATGCAACACCGTTAACACTGGGTCAAGAGATTAGTGGCTGGGTACATATGTTAGATCGTTCTCTAGCGTTTGTGAAAGAAAGTTCCAACAAAATGAAGGCACTTGCGATTGGTGGGACTGCTGTTGGAACAGGAATAAATACACATCCTGAGTTTGGAAATCTAGTTAGTGAAGAAATTTCAAAACTAACAGGAATTGAGTTTTATTCTTCTGAAAATAAATTTCACGCATTAACGAGTCATGATGAAGTTACATATGCACATGGTGCGTTGAAAGCATTGGCCGCAGATTTAATGAAGATTGCCAATGATGTTCGTTGGTTAGCATCTGGTCCTCGCTGTGGTATTGGTGAAATTACGATTCCTGAAAACGAACCAGGTTCTTCTATCATGCCGGGTAAAGTGAACCCAACGCAAAGTGAAGCTCTAACGATGGTTGCTGTTCAAGTGATGGGGAATGATGCAACAATCGGTTTTGCAGCAAGCCAAGGGAACTTTGAATTAAACGTTTTTAAACCAGTGATTTTATATAATTTCTTGCAAAGTGCACGTTTATTAGCAGATGGAATTCGTTCATTTAATGATCATTGTGCAAAGGGTATTGAACCGAACCATGATATCATTTCGAGAAACTTGAATGAATCATTAATGTTGGTTACAGCTCTGAACCCGCATATTGGTTATGAAAAGGCAGCACAAATTGCAAAACTTGCTCATAAAGAAGGAACCACTTTGAAAGAAGCAGCATTGAAACTTGGTTATTTGACAGAAGAAGAGTTTGAAAAATATGTCAATCCGGCTGATATGGTGCATCCGAACGCGTAATTAAATAGAGAGAGGTGGTCTTATGCCCAATGGAACGTGAAAACGGAGACCGCTGAAAAAGTTCATTTAAACAGAAAAAGAGTTGATCATCTGTAATATTTAGATGCTCAACTCTTTTTTTAATGTATATTGATGAGAACAAGTGACTAGCCTTTCAGTTGGTTTGCAAAACTTGGTGTAATAGACAAAATGAGTGCGAGAATTGGTGGACCTGTCCAATAGAAGTGTTCTTAAGAAGTAAAATGAGCGCAAAATTCACTGTAACTGTCCAACGTCTTTTATTTTCTCCTTTTAGCCAGCATTTTTGGGATTGATCAGAAATTATTGTAATCATATAGAATAATAGTTAAAATAGTGGAAATATATTACAGCACACTATCTTGAAAATGACAGGAGTGAGGGAAATGTTAGTAAAACCAAACAAATTGCAGCCTGGCGATAAAGTGGCGACGGTCAGTCCTTCGTGGGGTGGAGCGGGGGATCCGGATATCCGTTGGCGATATGAACAAGGGGTTGAACGGTTAGAAAAAGTATTTGGCTTAGAAGTTGTCCCGATGCCGAATAGTTTAAAAGGGACGGATTTTCTGTATGATCACCCAGAAGCACGTGCGGCTGACTTGATGACAGCTTTTTCTGATCCTGATATCAAAGCAATCCTAGCCAATATTGGCGGGGAAGATAGTATTCGACTTCTTCCGTATATTGATTTCGATGTCATTCGAAATAACCCGAAAATATTTATAGGCTATTCTGATACAACAATCCCTCATTTATTTTGTCTAAAAGCAGGAGTTTCATCATTTTACGGTCCTTCCATCTTAGTTGATTTTGCGGAAAATATTGAAATGCATCCATACACGATTGATAAAATTAGAAGAACACTTTTTTCTAAAGAAATCATTGGGAAAATTGAGCCAGCAACTGAGTGGACGAGTGAGCACGTACTCTGGATAGAAGAAAACAGAAACAGGAAACGAGTCATGCAGCCGAATACCGGTTATGAAGTATTGCAAGGTTCTGGGATTGTGGAGGGTCATTTAATTGGTGGTTGTATTGAGGTTTTAGAATTTGCTAAAGGAACAGAACTATGGCCGAAAGAAACGTATTGGAAAAATAGTATTCTGTTTTTTGAAACATCCGAGGAAAAGACAGATCCAATGTATATTCGTTATTGGTTGCGTAACTATGCTGCCCAAGGAATATTACAAAAGGCAAGCGGAATTATTTTTGCCAAACCATACGATGAGAAATTTTATGAAGAGTATAAACTTGAGATTTTAACAGTTATGAAAGAATATGGGCTAACAGATTTACCAATTTTATATAATTTAAATTTTGGTCACACAGAACCGAAGTTTATTTTACCCTATGGTGCATTGGCTGAAATTAATTGTGAAGATGGTACGTTTTCAATCATAGATAATGGCGTTGTATAAAAATGGGTGCCGGTGATTCTTAGACCCGACACCTTTATTTAAAAAAAGTCGCTCAAACGAAGGCTCTAACTTATCAACGGATTCACGACTAAAGTCGGGTGTCTTCATGCGTAAATGGTGGAGAATTGAAAGAAACTCGTCATTATATAAAAACTAAAACATATTTGGCACCCGTATTCTTTCATGTCAAAAACTCACGACTAGAAGTCACGAGGGTTCTCGACATATTTCTAAAATACAATTGAAATGGAATTATCGAATCGGAAACTTTAGGAACGTATCCATAACTCCTTTCCTATCTATCCATTTATCTGTGGTGAAACCAAATTTTGTTCGGGATAAGCTTTTGATATAACTGATGGACGTAACATGATAAGAATAAACCCGATAATAAATCCTGCTGAGATAAACAATACCCATTCAGCCGGTATCCAATCATATAGGAACCCGTAAATAACTGTTCCTAGCGGCATAAGCACTTGTGCCATTGTTTCAAGAAGCGAAAAGATGCGACCTTTAAAGTCATCATCAATATTTTTTTGCAACATAACCATAGTTGGTGTATTAACGATTGTTAGAAGGCTCCCAATCGCTAACATTAAAACGAGATAGTACACAAACATTGCCCAATAAGTCATTGGAATTAGAATCGGTACGGCAATTCCACCGATAATAAAGGCGATACCGATAATTCCGTATTTCGTTGTTATAAGTGGTTTTTGAATTTCTTTACGAACCGTCAAATAAAAGGAAAGGAGCAACATACCGACAGCATAGGCCGCTTCCAAAATTCCAAAATGTTGTGACTGAATTCTCAATTTCTCAATTAGTACAAAGGAGAGCCCAACTTGAAATGATCCAAAGAAGAAATTTGTGAATAAAGCTATACTCATAATCGTTATAATAATCGGTTTTGCTTTTAAATAAATAAATCCTTCTTTCATACTGATCCATAACTTATCTTTCTTTTGGTCAGTACCTCGTTCATGGCTACGTTTTGCAAATAATCGAAAATCCATTGTTGAATCAAGAAGTAATGCAATGATCGACGCGAATAAATAAATTGCAAGAAAAGTAGGAATAGATACCATTCCATAAAGTACACCACCTAAAGCAGGAGCCACAATTGATGCTAGTGAAATGGACATTTGGTTCAGGGACATCGCCTTTTGAATCCGTTCTTCATCAATCAAGCCTGATATTGAGGATGTAAATGTGATACCTGAAAAAGTAGAGGCTAAAGCTAATAGGCATGTTGTTACATAAATGGCAATTAAAGATACACCAATAGTTAAACTAATCGTTAATAAACCTAAAATCGCAATAGCAGACGCCGTTTGAGCGCTAATAACTGTTCTTTTCCGGGGATAATTATCTGCTATGTAGCCGGCAATTGGCGCGGCAATCGTCCGTGGCAAAATTGAGCAAATAAGATTTAGCGCAAAGTTTGTAGCCGAACCTGTTAATTGTAAAATGTAAAAGCTAATTGTAAACGAATAAACATTGGCTCCGAATGTAGAGATTAACTTACTTGTGACAAATGTCCAAAGATGATACGTACCCCTTTTTAATTTTTGTGAATCAGTCATGAAAATTCCTTCTCCCAATTAAGTTTAATTTTATTAAACAAATCATAGCATATAATTTTCAGATAATCTAGATAAAAGTTTAACTTAATTAAACAACTACATCGATTATTTTTCGACAAAAGCCGACAATATCTCATATGACTAAACAGGTGAAGTGTGATATGTGTAAAATTTTTCTCGGGAGGAATTCAAACAAAGGTCTTGAAAAAAGAGAGAAGGTACTTTACCTTGGTGTTTTACCTTAAGCGAAAAGTTTCATATAATTAAAACAAGATGAAAGATATGGAGGTGTTTCCCATCTCTACTTTAGGTGAACAAATCAGAAGTTTAAGAAAGGAAAGAGGCATGACATTAGAGGCTCTCGCCGGTAATGAATTAACAAAAGGAATGCTTAGTCTCATTGAAAATAATAAAGCAAATCCGTCTATAGACAGCTTGAACTATATAGCACAACAACTACAAGTGGAAGTTAGTATGCTGTTGCAAGATGAAAATGTTCAAGAACTTCGAGCGTTACTAGAACAAGTTGAAAAAATTTATATGCTGGATGTGGATGTGGGTAATGAAAAACAAAAAAACAACAAGTACCGACAATTGAAACATTTAATTGATCCTGTCATCAATCGGTTAGGTGAGGGGTATGAATCTAGTCGTTTGTTGGAAATATATGGTTATTCAATTTATCATCTTTCAAGAAATGACAATTGGAAAAGTTATTTAGAACGCGCCGCACAAATGTATGAGAAAATGAATTTAGTTGATCGAAAGGCAAGTATCTCTATTTTTCTAACGAATACGATGGTTAAAAGACATGAATATAAAATGGCATTAGAATTTCTTTTGTCAGAACGTAAATATTTAGAAAAATTGTATCCATTTTTAAGTCCGCTGACACAACTTGATTTTGATTACCATGAAGCAGTGTTATATTTTGCGATTGGAGATTCTGATGCGGCTAATCAAATTATTGAACGTGCGATTCATTTTTCAAAGAAACATCAAGTTTTTTATCATATAGACGATTTGTATCGAATTTCAGTTGCGTATGGATTGCTTTTTCAAGATGAAGAGAAACTTAACATTTATTTAAAAAAGTTAATGGAGTACGCTGCATTTGTTGATGATTCGCTTTATAAAATTTTTATCGATTATGTTGAGGCAGAGGCTTATCTCTTTAATAAACAAGATTACGGAAGGGCAATCCAAATAGTAGAGCAACATCTATCCATCCCCGAAGACTTAGGGACTCTATACCCGTATTTCATCATTACAAAAGGTAAAGCACTGTATGGGCTAGGTCGTTATGAAGAAGCCATTAAATGGTTGAGTGACGTAAAGATTCCGGACTATAGTCCACATCCTTTTGATTTAACTACCTTTTATATAGCGGATTCTTATTTGGCGCGATGTTATGACAAGCTTGGCCAAGTAGATAAAGCAGTGAAATTTGCGACAAGAGCAAAAGAAAGAATCACACCATTTCCGGAAACATTTTATAAGAAATTTATCATAGAAACGTATAACGAAATTGTTCAAGCGATTGTTTGATTCAAATGATAACGAAATTTTATAGAGAGATTTGGATAATAAGGCTTTCTCGTAAGGATATCACTTATTGAGGAAAGCCTTACTTTTTAGCTAATAGATAGTATAAATATTCTATACGTTTAACGTGCTTTTATGAACAATTTTTATATAGAGATAACAATGTTCTCGATAATTGGCAAGAGATAGAACATCTATGGAAAAGTTAATTACATATTCAGCTGGTAAAATACAAGCTTGACCTTCATATACATTTCATTTTAAAATGGTATTGATTTTAATTATTGATAGATATTCCTTCATATATCCTCGGATAATACGGTTCGAGAGTCTCTACCAAACTACCGATAATAGTTTGACTATGAAGGCAGCTTTTCTAATATAATTTTGAATCTTATATACGATGATTCAGAACGAATAACTAGAAGCTGCCTTTTTTAGGTGGTTTTTAGTTTTTTTATTTATCGGGGGAGAGCAGACTATAATAGAGGTGGCCGAAAAGATACCATGTGCTAAAGAACCATAAAGAGGGTGATTTGCAAATTTTTCAATCATATGTGACGATGGAAATAGTAAGAGGCGACAGTTGTAAATTTTTAATCTAAAGAGGTGGACAGATTGACAAAAGCAGCAAAAGGACAAGAAATGGTGATTGTTTTAGATTTCGGAAGTCAGTACAATCAGTTAATTACAAGACGAATTCGTGAATTGGGTGTTTACAGTGAACTTCATCCACATACAATTACCGCCGATGAGATTAAAGAAATGAATGTAAAAGGAATCATTTTCTCTGGTGGACCAAATAGCGTATATGACGAAAAAGCCTTTTTATGTGATGAAGAAATTTTCGAACTTGGTCTACCTGTGTTAGGAATTTGTTACGGTATGCAATTAATGGCAAAACAATTTGGTGGAAAAGTAGAGCGAGCTTCTGAACGTGAATACGGTAAGGCCGAGATTCAAATTAGCCACAATAATCGACTGTTTACAGATCTTCCAGAGACCCAAGTAGTTTGGATGAGCCATGGAGATCTTGTGAAAGAAGTGCCACAAGGATTCACAGTTGATGCGGAAAGTCCTTCCTGCCCAATTGCAGCGATGAGTAATAATGAGAAAAAGTTTTATGGTGTCCAATTCCATCCTGAAGTTCGCCATTCTGTTTACGGAAATGAACTCTTAAAAAACTTTGTCTTCAACATTTGTGGTTGTGAAGAAAATTGGTCGATGGATCACTTTATTGAAATGGAAATTGAAAAGATACGTAACATCGTAGGCGATAAAAAAGTCCTTTGTGCGCTAAGTGGTGGTGTGGATTCTTCTGTAGTAGCTGTTTTAATCCATAAAGCAATTGGTGATCAATTAACATGTATTTTTGTCGATCATGGTCTACTACGTAAAGGTGAAGCGGAAAGTGTAATGGAAACGTTCGGTGAAAAATTCCATATGAATGTTATTAAAGTGGATGCACAAAAACGCTTCTTAAATAAATTACAAGGTGTATCAGATCCTGAACAGAAACGGAAAATCATCGGAAACGAATTTATTTATGTTTTTGATGATGAAGCACATAAGCTTGAAGGGATTGACTTTTTAGCGCAAGGGACACTATATACAGATATTATCGAAAGTGGTACTATGACGGCGCAAACAATTAAGTCACATCATAACGTTGGTGGTTTGCCAGAAGAAATGTCCTTCACGCTAATTGAGCCGTTGAACACATTGTTTAAAGATGAAGTTCGTGCACTTGGAACTGCTCTTGGTATTCCTGATGAAATTGTTTGGCGACAACCATTCCCTGGACCTGGACTTGGTATTCGGGTTTTAGGTGAGGTAACGGAGGATAAGTTAGAAATCGTTCGTGAATCAGATTGGATTTTACGTGATGAAATTAAAAAAGCCGGATTGGAACGAGATATTTGGCAATACTTTACGGTGCTTCCGAATATTCGTAGTGTCGGTGTTATGGGGGATGCCCGAACGTATGACTACACAATCGGCATTCGTGCAGTTACTTCCATTGATGGAATGACATCGGACTGGGCTCGGATTCCATGGGAAGTACTGGAAAAGATTTCTACCCGTATTGTGAATGAAGTTCCACACGTAAACCGGGTCGTGTATGATATTACAAGTAAGCCACCTGCAACGATTGAGTGGGAGTAAGAGGCTAGCTTGATTTGAAGCAAGAACGCTGATTTAACAGCATTTGCCCTAAGCTAAAACGAACAAATTGATTAAAAATATAGTTCCCTATCAAAAACCCTACCAAGAAAAAATTTTGGTAGGGAATTTTAGTTTTTTATTGAAATTTGGTAAGGAATATTTTTTGTATTTGGATTATCTTGTGGAGTTAAGACTAATTTGAAAGTGGTATTGCAATTTCAATTAAGAATCCTTTTATTGCACAAACGCACTTTATTGGGCAGAGGTAGGTTAGTGAAAGAAGCAATTATTAATAGATGAAAGATAGAGTAGATAATTTAGGAAGAGCTTGAACTTTATTAGTATACATAAAGAAGGGGGGAGATTATGATGGAAATAAAGATACTAAGTTTATAAAACGAATCTTTATGTATAGTAGATCAGCTATTTCTAAATGATCTTATTGGCATAGGTGATAAATCTTTAAATTGGAGTGACTATCTTTGATGGTTTCTTCTAATTAACAACAATTAGTAGTCCTAATAATCCTAATGTGAAAACCGTACCAATTAAAGCTATAATGTTTAAGACTTTATTTACTTTTATTGTTTCTGTAAATAATTTATAGAGTATCAAGTAAATCCCGATCCCAACAATTCCACCTAAGGTATTGCCTATGAAATCTGTAATGTCGGTTGCACCAATTGCAAAGATGAATTGAAGTACTTCAAATATCACACTCACACTTGCTATTGGGGCAACTTTTTTTATGAACGTCCAATTTGGTTTCAACATACTCAAATAAATCCCAAAAGGAATAAAAATAATGATATTTAGAATAACCTCTTCAAAATCAAATTGATTATTAATGACTGCCGAATCAGCAAAAGGGATGAAATTAATATTTCTTATATGCGGCAATTCATTAAAAGATAAAGTCATTTTTAATAAGATAATCCAAATCAATAAAAGTAGATAGATAACAAGTAAACCAATCGTTATTCCTCTTTGGCGCTTTTTGATTTGTTCCACTATAACCTTCTCCATTCCATGACTATAAGCGATCTCGCCCAATGATTTCTCTAATGAATATTACTTGCACAATCTTTCATATGGTTTTTACTTGAAATACAACTCTCTCCTCATTATGTCATAGTCATTTACAATTTACCATTAATCTAAATAATAGACTTACATCTCCATTTTCACACTCATCTTATTAAAAATAACCATAAAAAAGCAGCAGCGTTATATCTGTTACAAGATAGGGAAGAAAGGAAAGGATAAATGATTTCTATTTTTTAACAAAATTAGTAGATAAAGGAAATTGAAGTGGGATAAATTGAAAATACGAACGATATGAAAAAAATATAAAAAATTATTCGTTTTTTCGTTGACGTGATAACCGAATCTTGTTAAACTTAAACTGTAAAAAATATAATATTTACTCGTATAATCTCGGGAATATGGCCTGAGAGTTTCTACCGAGCTACCTTAAATAGCTTGACTACGGGGTATGGTGTCATGCTGGGGAAAGACGAATAAATGTTAATGGAGACAAGTTTCTTCCTACCCGGATTCATGAAACCTACCTTTCGTCAAGCTCCGAACGTATATCGGAGCTGTTCTTTTTTGTAGATTAATGGGTAAATAGAGTGAAAAGATACGAACATTTAACATTAAAAACAGCGAAGGAAAGGTAAGGGGAACATGAAAAACTTTTTTGAACTTGATCAATTGGGAACAAATGTTAAAACAGAATTTATTGCGGGTTTAACGACATTTTTGGCAATGGCTTATATATTATTTGTTAATCCGCATACGTTATCAGCGACAGGGATGGACCAAGGGGCAATCTTTACAGCTACCGCATTAGCAGCGGCGATTGGATCTTTAGTTATGGGTCTTGTTGCAAAATATCCAGTTGCACTTGCACCTGGAATGGGATTAAATGCATTTTTTGCGTATACAGTTGTCTTAAACTATGGCATTCCGTGGGAGACGGCATTAGCAGGTGTACTTGTTTCAGGAACAGTTCTTGTCATCTTAACATTAACAGGAATTCGTGAAATGATTATTAACGCAATTCCGGAAAGTCTTAAATATGCTGTAAGCGCAGGGATTGGCTTGTTCATTGCCTTTGTTGGATTAATTAATGCAGGATTCGTTGTAAATAATGATAATACTTTAGTTGGTATAGGTGATTTGACGACACCAACTGTATTATTAGCGATATTTGGTTTAGTTGTTTCTATTGTTTTATTAACAATTGGTGTGAAAGCAGCAATCTTTTATGGGATGATTCTTACATCTATTGTTGGGATGATTTTTGGACTCATTCCTCACCCAACAGGAATTCACGATATTATTGGGCCGGTTCCAAGTATTGAATCCACGTTTGGGCAGGCGTTATTCCATTTACAAGATATTTTTACATTAAAAATGCTTGTTGTTATTCTTACGTTTATGTTTGTTGACTTTTTTGACACAGCTGGTACATTAGTTGCAGTTGCATCCCAAGCCGGAATTATGAAGAACGGGAAACTACCACGTGCAGGTAGAGCACTTACAGCAGATTCATCAGGTTCAATCTTTGGTGCGATTTTAGGAACGTCTAGTACAACGTCTTATATTGAATCAACAGCAGGTGTTGCAGTTGGTGGAAAGTCTGGACTAACGGCAGTTGTTACGGCAATGTTTTTCTTACTTGCACTTGTGTTTTCACCGCTATTAGGAATTATTACTTCACAAGTAACGGCACCAGCGTTAATAATTGTTGGTGTATTAATGGCAGTGAACTTGAAGCATATTGAATGGGATAAGATTGAAATTGCCATTCCAGCGTTTTTCACCGTACTAATGATGCCACTTACGTATAGTATTGCTACAGGTATTGCAATTGGATTTATCTTTTATCCAATTACATTAATCGTTAAAGGTCGGGCAAAAGAGATTCATCCAATCATGTATATTTTATCAGTCATCTTTGTTTTATATTTTATTTTCTTAAGTTAACGATTGTTTTGGAAGAGATGGTCTATGGCCGTCTCTTTTAAATTCTATATTCCTATACGTTAAGCGAAAACTACGAACCTCGTCTTACCAAAATGCTCGAGTCCTAAGTGTTCTTAACTGTATTAGCAAAATAACATTTCATGTAAGAAAGTCTTTCAATATAAATCGATTCCCCATCAATAATTTAATGTGGTATTTTTTCCCACATAGTGAACTTGTTGACCAAATCCCTAACTATCCTTCATAATGATAGAGAGAGATTGAAGTATGAGAATGGGGTTACGGAATGACAACTTTTAATGTAAAGAAAATATTAAACAATAATGTTTTAATTGCTGAAAATGATGACTATAAAGAAGTTGTTTTAATTGGTAAAGGGATTGGCTTTAATAGAAAAAAAGATGACATACTTAGTGAGCAATTTGTCGAAAAGATATTCATTTTAAAAGATAGAGTGAAGCAAGAACAGTATAAAAGTTTGTTACCCCAAATGGACGATGAAACATTAGATGCGATTGTTGATGCGTTAGAATATATAAAAAAACAAACACATACAGGACTTGATGAACATATTCATGTTGCATTAACTGACCATTTAATGTTTTCTATTTATCGAACGTTAAAGGGACTTACAATAAAAAATCCTTTCTTATATGAAACAAAGACGATTTATCCAACAGAATATGAAATAGCCTCAGAAGTAGTAAATATTGTTAATAAGTCCATTAACATTCAACTACCTGAAGATGAAGTTGGATTTATCACTTTGCACATTCACAGCGCAATTAGTCATAAAGATCTTAGTAAGGTGAATCAAGATAATCAATTAATTAATAAACTTATCCATATAATTGAAGGAGCCTTTCAAACCGTCATTGACAAACAATCAATTGATTATATTCGTCTCGTTCGACATTTACGTTTTACAATAGAAAGAGCGAATGATGGTGAGGAATTGGAAGAACCATCAACGATTATTTTTGCATTGCAAAATGAATACCCTTTCTGTTATAATCTTTCTTGGAAGCTAATTAAAATTATGCAAAATTCATTGAAGAAACCAATTGGGAATGTCGAGGCTGTCTATTTAACAGTTCATTTACAGAGAATGTATGAAAAATTAAAAACTAAATAATTTTATCGTACGTGTTACTGATTCGATCAGGCATGAGTAAAAAAGTTGACATGATCACAAAATAGAGTAGTCTATTTTGTTGTCTGCATTTTTTTGCTCATGCCTTTTTTAGTATATAGAGAAATAATATCGAGGGAATGAACCTATTTTGTTTAAAAAGATATTTGGTGTCCTACAAAGGATTGGTAAAGCACTTATGCTTCCTGTTGCATTATTACCAGCAGCCGGTCTATTGTTAGGGATTGGAAATGCGATTGGTCAAGAAAATATGATTGCTGCAATTCCATTTTTAAATTTAGAATGGATTCAACTTGCTGGTAAAGTAATGGAGGATGCGGGAAGTATTATATTTTCGAATCTTGCTCTATTGTTTGCGGCGGGCGTTGCGATTGGATTAGCGGGTGACGGTACAGCCGCACTAGCTGCAATTGTAGGATACTTAGTAATGAACCAAGTAATGGGTTCCTGGTTAGCGTTAACGCCAGCCCAAGTTAGTGTAACTCCAAGCTATGCATCAGTCTTAGGAATTCCAACCTTACAAACGGGTGTGTTCGGTGGAATTATTATCGGACTTATTGCAGCATTTTGTTACAATAAATATCATGAAATTAGCATGCCATCGTTCCTAGGTTTCTTTGCAGGAAAGCGTTTTGTTCCAATTGCTACAGCAGTTTTATCATTTATTGCCGGATTAGTTTTATTAATTGTCTGGCCCCCTGTTCAAAGCGGATTAAATACAGCTTCCATGTGGTTAATTCATGAAGGTACATATTTAGCAGTATTTATGTTTGGTTTTGTAAAACGATTATTAATTCCATTCGGATTACATCACATTTATCATGCCCCTTTTTGGTATGAATTTGGCTCATATACAACAACAGCTGGCGAGATGGTTCGCGGTGACATGACAATCTTTTTTGCTCAATTAAAGGATGGAGTTAATCTTACTGCGGGTCACTTTATGGCAGGCGAGTTTCCGATTATGATGTTCGGACTACCAGCTGCCGCATTAGCGATGTATCATACAGCGAAACCGGAGAAGAAAAAGTTGGTTGCAGGACTTCTAGGGAGTGCAGCATTAACGTCTTTTTTAACTGGTATAACAGAACCACTTGAATTTACATTTTTGTTCTTATCCCCATTACTATTTGTTATTCATGCGGTTTTGGATGGTTTATCTTTTATTATAATGACATGGCTAGACATTAATATTGGGTTTACATTTTCTGGTGGAGCCATTGATTTCTTCTTGTTTGGAATATTGCCTGGCAGGGAAAGATGGTGGCTTGCAGTCATTGTTGGTCTTGTGTTCGCAGTTCTGTATTACTTTATTTTCCGTTTTTTTATTTATAAATTTGACTTGAAGACACCTGGTCGTGATGATTTAGAAGCCGAAAAAGAATGGGGAAATCATATAGTTCGTACAGCAGAACTTCCTTATCAGATTTTTGAAGTAATGGGTGGACAAGATAATATTACTCACCTCGATGCATGTATCACTCGTCTAAGAATTCAAGTAAATAATGTAAGTCTTGTTGATTTGAAACGATTGAAAAAATTGGGTGCTACGGATGTACTCGAAATTGGTAACAACATTCAAGCGGTTTTTGGACCACAGTCAGATACATTAAAAAGCCAAATGGAAGCAATCATGAGTGGGGAAAAACGACGTCCGGCAAATATTGGAAAGATGGAAGAAACGAAACCGAATAGTGAACAAGAAAATTCCGTTGATACGTTACAAAGTGACATGACGAAGAATGTGGATGAATTTGTTGCTCCATTGGCGGGAAAGCTTGTTCCAATTACTGAAGTACCAGACCCGATATTTTCCGCAAAGTTGATGGGTGACGGTTTTGCTATTGAACCAGAAGAGGGACTAATTGTTGCACCAACAGACGGAACTGTCATTAATGTCTTCCCAACGAAACATGCAATTGGTTTCTTAACAAAGGGAGGACGAGAACTCCTCATTCACGTTGGTATTGATACAGTAAATTTAAATGGTGAAGGATTCAAAGTGTACGTTCATGATGGTGAAGAAGTCCTAGCTGGACAGCCATTATTACTTGCGAACATAGACTTTATAAAAGAACGAGTACCTTCTATTGTTACGCCCATTGTGTTTACAAATTTAAAAGAAAATGAAAGTATTATTATAAGAAAGTTAGGGAAAGTGACACTGGGTGAAAAAGGAGTTATTTCGATAAAGTAATGAAATTAGTTGTAAGGTGATTTAAACTATAATCGTTTGAATAGATAACGTCGATTGTAGAACAATAATGATAGTAGTAATATAAATTTGAGTAGTTTCTATTGATAAAGAGTTTTTTGATAATAGCTTTTAGTAACTATAAAAAAGGAGTGTTTTTATTATGGTAGAAAAATCTTATAAAATTATTGAAGAAACAGGAATTCATGCTCGTCCAGCGACATTATTAGTACGTGAAGCAGGGAAATTCAACGCTAATGTTGATTTAGAATATAATGGTAAAACAGTAAACTTAAAGTCCATTATGGGAATTATGTCACTTGGATTAGGTAAAGGTGCCGAAATTAAAATCAAAGCTAACGGCGAAGATGAAAATGAAGCTTTGAATGCAATTGATGATTTAATGAAAAAAGAAGGGTTGGCTGAATAATGAGCACATGGATTAAAGGGATTGCTGCTTCAAGTGGTATTGCCATTGGAAAGGCATACCGTCTTGTTGAACCCGATTTATCTTTTAATAAAACAACTGTTGAAAATGTCGAAAACGAAATGAATCGATTTCGAGAAAGTTTAAAAGCTGCAAAAACACAGTTAGAAGCGATCCGAGATCATGCACGAGAAACGTTAGGTAAAGATAAAGCAGAAATTTTCGAAGCACATTTATTGATTTTGAATGATCCAGAAATTGTCAATCCGATTGAGGATAAAATTAAAAATGAAAAAGTGAATGCGGAAGTTGCGTTACAAGAAACAACCGATATGTTCATTCAAATTTTTGAACAAATGGATAATGAATATATGCGTGAACGTGCGGCAGATATTCGAGATGTAAGGAAACGTGTACTTGCTGGACTATTAAATGTAACGATCCCAAATCCAAGTATGATTAATGAAGAAGTTATCGTTGTTGCTGAAGATTTAACTCCTTCTGATACAGCGCAATTAAACCGTAATTTTGTAAAAGGTTTTACAACAGATATTGGTGGTCGTACTTCTCACTCTGCAATTATGGCAAGATCGTTAGAAATTCCAGCTGTTGTAGGTACGAAAACAGCAACGGCAGATATTCAAAATGGGGACTTTGTCATTTTGGACGGTCTGTCAGGTGAAGTACATATAAATCCAACTGAAGAATTAATTGCAGAATATAAGAAAAAACAAGCGGAATATGAAGAGCAATTAGCAGAATGGGCAAAACTTGTTAATGAGCCAACAATTTCGAAAGATGGCGTACAAGTTGAACTAGTTGCTAATATTGGAACACCGAATGATGTAGAAGGTGCTTTACACAACGGGGCTGAAGGTGTTGGTTTATTCCGTACTGAGTTCCTTTATATGGGACGTGAAGAACTTCCAAGTGAAGAATTTCAATATGAAGCATACAAAGCTGTTTTGGAAGGAATGAAAGGGAAACCAGTTGTCGTTCGTACATTAGATATTGGTGGGGATAAAAAACTTTCATATCTTCCATTACCAGAAGAATTAAATCCATTTTTAGGACATCGTGCCATTCGTCTATGTCTTGATCGTACGGATATTTTCCGTACACAATTACGAGCGTTATTACGTGCAAGTGTACATGGAAAATTGAAAGTCATGTTCCCAATGATTGCAACGCTAAATGAATTCCGTGCAGCGAAAGAGCTATTTTTAGAAGAAAAAGCAAAATTAGCAGAGGAAGGCGTCCAAACTTCCGACCATATTGAACTCGGAATCATGGTTGAAATTCCAGCAACGGCTGTTTTAGCTGATCAATTTGCAAAAGAAGTAGACTTTTTCAGCATTGGAACAAATGACTTGATTCAATATACGATGGCTGCAGACCGTATGAATGAACGGGTATCCTATTTATACCAACCATATAATCCATCCATTTTACGCCTTGTAAAAAATGTTATTGATGCTTCTCATAAAGAAGGAAAATGGACGGGTATGTGTGGAGAAATGGCTGGAGACGAAACAGCAATTCCATTATTGCTCGGCCTTGGTCTTGATGAGTTCTCTATGAGTGCTTCTTCAGTTCTAAAAGCTCGTTCTTTAATCCGCAAACTTTCAAAAGCGGAAATGGAAGAAATGGCAAGTAAAGCACTACAAATGAGTACCGTTGATGAAGTAATTGAATTAGTAAAAACAATTAAGTAAAACAATGAACCCTTACAGAATGTCTGTAGGGGTTTTTTATGGAGGTTTAATAGACGAGAGGAGGTTGTAAACGGTAGCCGCCCAAATCGGGATGAAAAAGGTTGAAACGGTCATCTAGAAGAGTTCTAGCCGCCCAAATCAAAATGAAAAAAGGCTGCCAAAGTCACGTAGAGCGGTTATAGATACCCATTTCCCACGGGTCACGTAGTATAAGGATTGTGCGTTCCCTGCACGAAAAAATGCGATAAAGGAGATTGAGCAATTTTTGATGCTTGTTTCATACAAAAATCACATAAAAGGAAAAACGAACGATAAACATGTGATAAACATTCATCGTTCGATTTTAACTTGACTTGTCAAATCGTCTTTTGCTAAGATAAAAATGTATAAATAATGAAAAAATAGTAGAATGATAGCTTTCAGAAACTGGAGGATGGACAATGATTGAACGTTATACGAGACCTGAGATGGATGCGATTTGGACAGAGGAGAATCGATTTAAAGCTTGGTTGGAAGTTGAAATTTTAGCATGCGAGGCATGGTCTGAATTAGGTGAAATTCCAAAAGAGGATGTTCGGAAAATCCGAGATAACGCAACATTTTCGGTGGAACGGATTAAAGAGATTGAAGAAGAAACAAGACATGATGTCGTTGCATTTACGAGAGCAGTTTCTGAAAGTTTAGGTGAAGAGAAAAAATGGGTTCATTACGGTTTAACATCCACTGACGTCGTTGATACAGCACAATCTTATTTATTAAAGCAAGCGAATGCGATTTTGTTACAAGATATTGAGAATTTCATGGCAATTCTAAAGAAAAAAGCGCAAGAACATAAATATACTGTCATGATGGGACGTACTCATGGTGTTCACGCGGAACCAACTACTTTCGGTTTAAAACTTGCTCTTTGGTATGAAGAAATGAAAAGGAATCTAGAACGTTTTAAACGTGCAACACAAGGTGTGGAGTTCGGGAAAATCTCTGGGGCTGTAGGTACATATGCAAATATTGATCCATTTGTTGAAAAGTATGTTTGTGAAAAACTTGGGATTACACCCGCACCTATATCAACGCAAACTTTACAACGTGATCGCCATGCACATTACATGTCTGTACTAGCCTTAATTGCAACTTCCATTGAAAAATTTGCTACAGAAATTCGTGGGTTACAAAAGAGTGAAGTACGAGAAGTAGAAGAGTTTTTTGCAAAAGGTCAAAAAGGTTCTTCTGCCATGCCACATAAGCGAAACCCTATTGGTTCAGAAAATATGACAGGGATAGCAAGAGTGATTCGTGGTTATATGCTTACCGCGTATGAAAATGTTCCATTATGGCATGAACGGGATATATCCCATTCCTCTGCTGAACGCATTATATTACCGGATGCAACGATTGCTTTAAACTATATGCTAAACCGGTTTGCTAATATTGTTAAAAACTTAACGGTGTTTCCTGAACATATGAAAGAAAATATGGAGCGTACTTGGGGACTTATTTATTCCCAACGTGTTCTTTTAGCATTAATTGAAAAAGGATGGGTTCGTGAAGAGGCGTATGATACAGTTCAGCCGTTAGCGATGGAAGCGTGGGAAAAACAAGTGCCATTTCGTTCTTTAGTAGAAAATAGTAAAAAAATTACCGAAACTCTAACGGAAGCTGAAATTGACGATTGCTTCGATTATCACCACCATTTAAAACATGTCGATACGATATTTGAGAAATTAGGGTTGTAAAATAGAGTCCGTGGGTTGATTCGCTCACGGACTAAACTTTTGGCTACGATACCCTCAATCTTTTATAATCAACAATCTTTACCCATCCTTTATAAAGGCTATTAATTCGTCAATTTTTCATTATTTTCATTATGTCGGGCATATGAACGACCATTTTATTCTTGATCTTGTTGTTGTGAGCTTCCGTCGTCTTCTTTTTGCGATGATCTCATTTGCTTCGGTGTAAATAAATCAATCACTTGTTTCAATTGTGGTTTGTTATCCGAATCTGACATATAATTCGCTTGACTTTGCATCATATCTGTTATTGGGCAGTATTTTAAAAACCCTTCTCCCACCTTCATTGCCGATAAAAACGCAATTATTAAGTATGATTCTTTCCAAGGTTTTTTCACAAGTTTTGCAGTTGCCCAAGATAGAAAAGTTAATCCAAATGAAATTCGTAATAAGGCATTTACAACACCTATATTTTGCTTTCGATTCATTGCTATTCCTCCTATATTCAAATTGTAAATGCTTCTTTAGTGCGCAATAAAAAAATGCATGCTATAATAAATTTAATCTTTTTCGATGATTTGAAAAATAGGTTATACCTCTAACCGAAAAAATGAAAAAATAAAAAAGGTGAAAATGATGATTGATTCTAAATACAGATGGAGAAATCGTGAACTAAGAGAACATGTTGAAGTTATTGATGGGAAGCGATCGCCATCCATTGTGCTTTACAATGCAACCTATTTACATGGAATATTAAAACAATGGTTAAAAGGAAATATTTGGATTTACCAAGATCGCATTGTCTATGTGGGTGATAAAAAACCTGATTTTATTGATGAAAAATGTGAACAAATTGATTGTAAAAATCTCCTACTTGTACCAGGATATATTGAACCACATGTTCACCCGTTTCAATTATATAATCCCCTAAATTTTGCCCAGTATGCATCAAAATTTGGAACAACAGTATTGATCAATGATAATTTACAGCTTATTTTACAATTGAGTAAAAAGAAAGCGTTTTCTTTTATTGAGGATTTAAAATCACTACCACAAACACTATATTGGTGGAGCCGTTTTGATAGTCAATCCGAACTGATTGATGAGGAAACTTTATTTTCCAATGCTTCGGTCAAGTCGTGGATTAATCATGAGTTAGTTGTTCAAGGCGGTGAGCTAACCGGTTGGCCAAAATTGCTCGAAGGTGATGATTTAAAACTTCATTGGATTCAAGAAACAAAGCGAATGAATAAAAAAGTGGAAGGACACTTCCCAGGTGCGTCAGAAAAGACTTTAGCAAAACTAAAACTCCTAGGTGCTGATTCCGATCATGAGGCAATTTCTGGTAAAGAAGTAAAACGGCGCTTATTACAAGGATATATGGTAACTTTGAGACATTCATCAATCCGTCCTGATTTGCCAAAAATTTTAGAGCAGATGAAAGAACTTCAAATAACACAATATGATCACTTGATGATGACAACAGATGGCTCTCCACCACACTTTTACGAAGATGGGGTAATGGACCGATTAATTAAGATTGCTATTGAAAAAGGTGTACCACCAATTGATGCGTATTTAATGGCAACGTATAATCCAGCAAAATACTATCAGTTGGACGATCTACACGGCCTTATTGCTACAGGTAGAGTTGCCCATATTAATTTTATTGAAAAGATAGAAAATCCAACACCTGTTTCTGTTCTTGCAAATGGACAATGGATTTTAAAAGATAACATATGGGTAGGACCGGAAAATCAAATAAAACTTCAGGATTATGGTTTTCAGCCTCTATCAATAGATTGGGATTTGTCAAAAGCTGATTTACAGTTTTCAATGCCGTTTGGGATTCAGTTGGAGAGTTCTGTTATAACAAAGCCTTATTCCATTACAATTGATGCCGATCGTGACCAAATTGATACACTAGAAGATGAATGTTTCTTTATGGCAATTGATACGAAAGGAACAAAGCGAACGAATACATTGTTAAAAGGTTTTGCCAATAATTTAGGTGGTCTCGTGTCTACATTTACTTATACAGAAGATATCCTTTTAATAGGAAAAAATAAAAATGATATGCTACAAGCGTTTCGACGGATGAAAGAAATTGGTGGAGGTTTAGTTATTGTTGATCATGGGGAAATTATTTACGAGTTGTCCTTACCGTATTTAGGTATCTCAAGTAGCTTGACTTTTGAACAGTTAATGATGGCAGATAAAAAACTTAAAGATATATTAATTAGCCGTGGGTATCCTTTTAATGATCCCGTATATACATTACTTTTCTTTACGTCAACACATTTACCATATATTCGTTTAACACCAAAAGGAGTTTTTGATGTTATGCAAAAAAAGGTTTTGTTTCCCACTATAATGCGTTAAAATAATGAAGGAGAAGGACATAATCAACGTAACATACTGGGGGATAAAGCTTCGTGAAAAAATTTGCAAAATGGATACCTATTATCGCAATATTATTTTTACTAATTGGTTGTAGTAAGGACACAAAAACAGAAAAAGAGAAACCTAGTGAAAATCAAACAAAACAAGCAAAACTATATACTTTTCCACTTACAGGATTAACAACAAAGGAAAAACCGAATCATCGAGCAATTAGTGTAATGATGAATAACCATCCTGCTGCTAGGCCACAATCTGGTTTGACAAAAGCAGATATTGTTTACGAGGCTTTAGCAGAGGGTGGTGTTACACGGTTTCTTGCAGTTTTTCAAAGTGAATATCCAGATATTGTAGGCCCTATTCGTAGTGCCCGACCTTATTATATTGAGCTGGCAAAAGGATTAGATGCAATTTATATTTGTCATGGATGGAGTCCGGAAGCGAAAGAAATGATTACGAATGGGTATATCGATGCTCTAAACGGTTTATTTTATGATGGTACATTATTCAATCGTGTTTCATTTCGGAAAGCACCTCATAATTCGTATATTTCCCTTGACCATATGGAAGAGGGGATTGAAGAAAACCAATATTCACTAATTGGACCACCGGCTTCTTTTGCATTTTTGAAAGACGGAGAGGATACGGATGGTGAGGAACAAAGTACAGTAACCATTTCTTACTCTACGAAAAATTTTGAAGTTCGTTATGAATATGACGAAACGATGAAAGCATATAAGAGATTTTCGGGCGATGTTCAAACAAGTGATTATGACACAGATGAACCAGTCCTTTTGAACAATATAATCATTGTTGAAATGAATCACACAAAAATTGATACCTATGGTAGGTTAAATATTGATATTCACTCTGGTGGAAGAGGCTATTTATTGCAAAATGGGAAAATGAAAAGTGTCACTTGGGAAAATGAAAATGGTGAAATTGTCCCATATATAAATGGTAAAGAAGCTCCGCTCGTACCAGGGAAAACATGGGTTAACATTGTACCAAACTTAGATGAAACCGTACAATTATAAAAGAAGATATTTTTCGTTTGATTTAATCAATAATATTATTAAGTAGGTATTTTTGAGGAGGCAATTTCAACGTGCAAATAGACAAATTAAGAGGGAAGGAATTAGATCGATTATTTGATGCTATCCTTTCATTACAAGATAAAGAAGAATGCTATCGATTTTTTGATGACCTCTGTACAATAAACGAAATTCAATCGTTATCACAACGTTTAGAAGTAGCTAGACTTTTAGAAGAAGGAAGTAAATACCATGAAATTGAAAAGGAAACAGGTGCTTCAACAGCAACCATATCAAGGGTAAAGCGCTGTTTAAACTACGGTAATGATGCTTATAAAATGGTACTTGAACGAATTGAGGACAAACAATCGGAGACAAATATAGAAGATGAAAATACCGAAGAAAGCTAAGTGATCTGCTTAGCTTTTTTTAGTTGCCATGAAAGTAAAGTATAAATTTTTTCATTTCTACATTCCTATACTCGGTGCACAAGAAGACGTCAGAAACATTACCTTGCAGCCAAAAAAATTTTCTTTGGTGTACTCAAGTATCTGCTCAATGACTAAAGAATCGGACGTTCGAATTTACTTTATAAGCCGGTTTTGTGCAGTTCGGTTTAATTTGGGTTCATAGTAAGGTTCGATACCTCCGATTTCGCGAAAACTTGAGGATTTTGGGTTCATAGAAGTGTTCTATGAGCCTGATTTCGCGAAAACTTGAGGATTTTGGGTTCATAGAAGTGTTCTATGAGCCGGATTTTGCGAAAACTTGAGGATTTTGGGTTCATAGAAGTGTTCTATGAACCTGATTTTGCGAAAACTTGAGGATTTTAGGTTCATAGAAGTGTTCTATGATCCCGATTTCACGAAAACTTGAGAATTTTAGGTTCATAGAAGTGTTCTATGAGCCGGATTTTGCGAAAACTTGAGGATTTTGGGTTCATAGAGAAGTTCTATGATCCCGATTTCGCGAAAACTTGAGAATTTTGGGTTCATAGAGAAGTTCTATGAGCCGGATTTTGCGAAAACTTGAGAATTTTGGGTTCATAGAAGTGTTCTATGAACCTGATTTCGCGAAAACTTGAGGATTTTGCATAATACCCAGGATTTCTGATTCATAGAGAAGCTTTAAAAGCAGATTTCACCAAAACTGCGGTATTATCGTGCGACCATACCCACTAGACGCCCGTTTATCCTGACTTTATATCAAAACGGTTATCTATAGCCCTTCTAGATGACCAATTCCCCATACTTTTTAACCAAAACGGTTATCTATAACTCTTCTAGATGACCAATTCCCCGTACTTTCAATCAAAACGGTTATCTATAACCCTTCAAGACGCCCGTTTCCCCAAGTTTTTTACGAAATAGAAAGGTTTCTATGCTTCTAATGTATTTTTTATAATCGAAAGCAATGGTATAATAATTGGATGGAACAAATAGTGGAGGAAAAAGATATGTACGATTTTCGACAATGGCACCATGTATTCAAACTTGATCCAAATAAAGAAATTGATGATATTGCATTAGAGAAAGTTTGTGAGTCCGGGACTGATTGTATTATGATTGGTGGAACGGACGGCGTTACGTTAGAAAATGTATTAAATTTAATGGCGCGGGTTCGTCGCTACACAGTACCTTGCGCCTTAGAAGTATCAAGTATAGACGCTATAACACCAGGATTTGACTTATATTTTATCCCTACTGTTTTAAATAGTAAGGACTCAGATTGGATTGTCGGTAAACACCACCAAGCGATAAAGGAATTTGGTCATTATATTGATTGGAAGGAAATGGTGGTTGAAGGTTACTGTATTTTAAATGAAAATAGTAAAGTAGCACAACTGACGAATGCTACGACGGACCTATCAATTGATGACATTGAAGCATATGCAACGATGTCGGAAAAAATATTTAATCTTCCCATATTTTATTTGGAGTACAGTGGAGTGTACGGTGATCCAAACGTAGTGGAAAGAGTGAAAGAACAGTTAGAGACGAGTACGCTCTTCTATGGCGGTGGTATTTCTAATCAAGATCAGGCAAAAGAAATGAAACAGCATGCGGATGTTATTGTTGTTGGAAATATTATTTATGATAATTTAGAAGCAGCGTTAAAAACAGTAGAAGTTGCCAAAAGGTTTTAACGTAAATGTTGAATTGTACTTACATATTCGATAAAATAAGAACAAATATTCGGTTTTAAGAAAGGTGATCCAGTTGCAATATTTAAAAGATCGTCTACTTGATGGGTTAAATAAAGAACAGCAACAAGCAGTAAAAACGACTGAAGGTCCACTCCTCATTATGGCTGGTGCGGGAAGTGGAAAAACAAGGGTACTTACACATCGAATCGCATATGTACTACTGGAAAAAGGTGTAAATCCATATAATATTTTAGCTATCACGTTTACAAATAAAGCTGCGAGAGAGATGAAGGAACGGATTGCTGCCATTCTTGGTGGAGCGGCAGATGATATATGGATTTCAACATTTCATTCCATGTGTGTGCGAGTTTTACGAAGGGATATTGATCGAATAGGAATCAATCGTAATTTTACAATTCTAGATACAGCCGACCAACTATCGGTTATAAAGGGGATTATAAAAGATAAAAATATTGATCCGAAAAAATTCGATGCACGAGGAATACTAGGATCCATTAGCAGTGCAAAAAATGAACTTATTGATGCGAAAGAGTATTCGAAGCTCGTAGGAAATTATTATGAAAAAATAGTAAGTGATGTTTTTGAGGAATATGAAAAGCGTTTATTAAAAAACCACTCCCTTGATTTTGATGATTTAATTATGAAGACAATCCAATTATTTCACCGCGTACCAGAAGTTTTAGAGTATTACCAAAGGAAATTCCAATATATACACGTAGACGAATACCAAGACACAAATAAAGCACAATACAAACTTGTTAACTTACTAGCAGCAAAGTTTAAAAATCTTTGTGTTGTTGGTGATTCTGACCAATCCATTTATGGTTGGCGTGGGGCAGATATTGCGAACATCCTTTCTTTTGAAAAGGACTATCCAAATGCTAAAGTAATACTACTTGAACAAAACTATCGTTCAACAAAAAATATTTTACATGCGGCAAATGAAGTCATTGCGAACAATGCAAACCGGAAACCGAAGAATCTTTGGACGGAAAATATGCAAGGGGAAAAAATACGTTATTACCGTGCTGATTCTGAACAAGGTGAAGCGTTATTCGTTACCGGAAAAATTAAAGAACTCGTTGATCATTCTGAACGGAAATATAGTGATATAGCAATTTTATATCGTACGAACGCCCAATCACGGGCAATGGAAGAAATGTTCGTTAAGGCAAATATTCCGTATACAATTGTTGGCGGTACAAAATTCTATGATCGAAAAGAAATTAAAGATATTTTAGCATACCTTCGACTTGTAGCAAATCCAGATGATGATATAAGTTTAACGAGAATCATTAATGTACCAAAAAGGGGAATAGGTGCAACTTCGCTTGATCGTATTGCACAATATGCACTACTACATGATATATCTATGTTTTCCGCATTAGGAGAAGTAGAACACATCGGTTTAGCCGCAAAAGCAACGAAAGCTTGTGCTGAGTTTTATCATTTAATTAAAGATCTAAACCAAATGCAAGAATATTTATCTGTGATGGAACTGACGGAAGAAATGATAAAACGTACAGAATATAAAGAGATGTTAAAGGCGGAAAAGACGTTAGAGGCAGAAAGTCGTTTAGAGAATATTGAGGAATTCCTTTCTGTTACGAAAAATTTTCAAGAAACTAGTGAAGATAAAACATTAATCGCCTTTTTAACGGATTTAGCTCTAGTTGCTGACATTGATCAAATGGATAAAGAAGAAAATAATAAAGAAGCTGTTGTTTTAATGACGCTACATTCTGCAAAAGGTCTGGAATTCCCAGTCGTCTTTCTTATTGGTTTAGAAGAGGGGGTATTCCCACATAGCCGGAGTTTAATGGACGAAGGGGAAATGGAAGAAGAACGAAGACTCATGTATGTAGGTGTAACACGAGCAGAAGAAGAATTATATATAACGAACGCCCAATTACGTACATTATTTGGTCGGACAAATATGAACCCTGCTTCAAGATTTATTGCAGAAATCCCGGATGAACTAATTGAAGGCTTAAATGAAAAGAGAAAACAGCCAGCAACACAGGAAAGTCGCACAACACGTCCCGTTCATCGCCCAGTTACTCGTCCAATCCAAACAACAACTGGAGGAGAGTCATTCGGTTGGAAGGTCGGGGATAAGGCAAGTCATAAAAAATGGGGCGTTGGTACAGTTGTGAGTGTAAAAGGTGAAGGTGACTCACTAGAACTAGACATTGCTTTCCCAAATCCAGTTGGGATTAAGCGGTTATTAGCGAAGTTTGCTCCAATTGAAAAACAATAGCTTCACTTTATTTAGCAGAAATGGGGTCGTCCGAAAAAGGGAAATCCCAAAAAATATGATAATTAAGAAGTTGATATATCAAGGTTTTGAAACATGAAAAGGGGGCATCCAGAAGTCAAAAACCCGACTTTCTGGACAGCCCCGATGAATGTTATCATGAAAAGGTGTACGAAATCTAGTTGTAGGAGTTTTTTATCTTTAAGAATAAAGGTTGTGGCGTTTATAAAGAAAAAATGACTGTTGTTGTAGCAAGATGGCGACTTCCCGGGAAAAGCGCCCGCCTAGGCTAATTACAACAAAGTATACGAAAACAACCATGATCATTAATCAAAAGTGAGGGTTGCCAATGCAATTTGAAGATGCCCAAAAGAGAGTAGAGGAATTGCGTCAATTATTAACGCGTTATGGTTATGAGTATTACGTGTTAGATCAGCCTACTGTCCCTGATAGTGAATATGATAAATTAATGCAAGAATTAATCAAGTTAGAAGAACAATTTCCTGAGTTGCGGACAACGAATTCACCGAGCCAACGAGTAGGTGGAGAGGCATTGGAAGGATTTAAAAAGGTAGAGCATGAGATTCCAATGTTAAGCCTTGGGAATGCTTTTAATGAAAGTGATTTGCGTGATTTTGACCGTCGAGTACGACAAGCTATAGGTGAAACATCCTATGTATGTGAATTGAAAATTGATGGATTGGCGGTTTCATTACGATATGAAAATGGTCAATTTGTTCAAGGGTCAACTCGTGGTGACGGAACAGTTGGTGAGGATATAACTACAAACTTAAGAACTGTCCGTTCTATTCCTCTTCAGCTAAATGAAGAGGTGACGATTGAAGTCCGTGGAGAAGTGTTCATGCCTAAAAAATCGTTTATAAAATTAAATCAAGAGCGAGAGGAAAATGGAGAGGACTTATTCGCTAACCCAAGAAACGCTGCAGCAGGCTCATTAAGACAGCTCGATCCAAAAGTTGCCGCATCGAGAAATTTAGATGTATTCCTATATGCGATTGGTGAAAACAATCTTGATCATTTACAACGGCATAGTGAAGGCCTCGATTATTTAGATCGACTGGGCTTAAAAACAAATAAAGAAAGAAGAATTTGCCAAACGATTGATGAAGTTCTCCAATATATTGAAGAATGGAAAGAAAAAAGACCGCATCTTCCTTATGAAATAGATGGAATTGTAATTAAAGTTGACCGTTATGATCAGCAAGAAGCATTAGGAACGACTGTAAAAAGTCCACGTTGGGCAATTGCTTATAAATTCCCTGCAGAAGAAGTTATGACAAAGTTGACGAATATTGAACTAAGTGTAGGACGTACAGGTGTTGTTACTCCAACTGCAATTCTGGATCCTGTACGAGTAGCTGGAACAACGGTCCAACGAGCATCCCTACATAACGAAGATTTAATTAAGGAAAAAGATATTCGTATTGGCGATTATGTGATTATACGAAAAGCAGGGGATATTATCCCGGAAGTTGTTCAGAGTGTCGTGGAAAAAAGAACCGGTGAAGAAGTACCTTTTTCTATGCCAACCCATTGTCCAGCCTGTGGTAGTGAACTTATCCGCTTAGAGGAGGAAGTGGCACTACGTTGTATTAATCCAAAATGTCCTGCACAAATTCGTGAAGGATTAATCCATTTTGTATCCCGAAATGCAATGAATATCGAGGGATTAGGAGAAAAGGTGATTACTCAACTTTTTGACAATCATTTAGTGAATGATGTTGCCGATATTTACAAGTTAGAAAGAGACCAATTATTACAATTAGAACGAATGGGTGAAAAATCAGTTCAAAATTTACTTACAGCAATCGAAACATCTAAAGATAATTCTCTAGAACGGTTGTTATTTGGTTTAGGAATTCGTCATGTTGGAGCAAAAGCGGCAAAAATTTTAGCCGAGCATTACGGTGATATAGACAGCCTTATGAAGGCCGGTGAGGAAGACTTACAAGTCATTGATGAAATTGGTGAGAAAATGGCCAATTCTATTGTTACGTATTTTCAAGCACCGGAAGTTGAAGAACTAATTACAGAATTGAAAGATTTAGGTGTGAATGTCACGTACAAGGGACCACACATCAAAAATGCAGTAAACGTTAAGTCACCAGTTGCTGGAAAGACAATCGTACTAACAGGAAAATTAGAAGTATTGTCGAGAAATAAGGCAAAGGAAAAGTTAGAATTACTTGGGGCAAAAGTTACTGGAAGTGTAAGTAAAAAGACGGATATTGTTATTGCTGGTAGTGAAGCTGGATCAAAATTAACAAAAGCACAAGATTTAGGAATTGAAATTTGGAATGAAGAACAACTTCAAGCATTATTTAATCAATGAAGTTAGCTTCCTTTTTGAGAAGAGGTGTCAAAAATATGAAGAAGCGAATACTAATACCTTTCCTAATCGTTTTAATCTTGTCTGGATGTCTTCCCAAACTTGATGAACAAGGTGAAGTTGTAAAAGAGAATGATAAAACAGAGGAAAAGGCAATTATACCGAAGTATCAAATATCTGATTCATACTATCGTACCCTGTCTCCGTTTAAACCATCAGATGCTAGGGGAATGGTTGTAAGTAATTTAAATAATCGATATGATAGTGATGAATTTGAAGAGGGATTATTACGTATCTCTCAACAAAACTTTTCAACAGATAAGTATATTTTCCAAGAAGGACAGTATCTTGATAAAGATACCGTTTCGAGTTGGCTAAAACGAAAAATGACGGACGCTCAACTAAAAGAAAATAAAATGTCAGAGGCGGAAAATCTTGGGTTAAATCCTGTTATAAAAAATCGAGATAGTCAAGCAGACCAAGAGAAAAATCCAATTTATTTAGCCCATATTTTAGAACATAATTATTTAATAAAATCAAATGATAAAACTGTTAAATTAGGTGGCATATCAATCGGTTTAGCATTAAATAGTGTGTACTATTATAAAATTAATGGTGTTGAAAAAAAGGTGAAGATTCCAAATGATGTCATTGAACGTGAAGGAAAACGAATGGCTGAGGAAATCATAACCCGATTAAGAAAAGTGAAGGGATTAGAATCAGTACCGATTACGATTGGTCTGTTTAAGCAACAAGATAAAACATCCGTTACCCCTGGAAACTATTTTGCCTATGGAACAGCAAAAAGTGGTACTTCTTTAGACTGGGATAAGATAAAGGAAAAATATGTTTTATTCCCTTCATCAACAGCAACAAAAGAGCACCGTGGAGATGCCCAACAATTCGATACATTTAAGAATAATGTCGAAAAGTATTTTGATAACTATAATGGAATTGTTGGTCGAGCATTATATATCAACGATGAGATTAATAAATTAACAATCGATGTTACGATGCAATTTTATGGGAAAACGGAAGTAATTGGATTTTCACAATATGTTGCGAGTTTAGTTGTTGAAAGCTTTCCAGAACACGCAATTACTGAAGTAAATGTAAAATCAATTTCTGGTCAGGAAGCACTAATTTTAAAAGAGCCAGACATGGACGAACCATTTGTTCATATTTACTAAGTTTGTTTTTAAAAGTTAATCCATAGAAATTAACGAAAAAGGACCGCTCACATACGAACGGTCCTTTAAAATTCATTAAAACTTCGTGTTGAATAGGTTTCTTCATGAATTTAAGACAGCATGGCTAATTGCTTTATGACCGATATCTTTTCGGTAAAATATTTTTTCCCAATGAACTTTTGAAAGTGCCTTATACACTCTTAATTGGGCATCTAACAATGAATCACCATAAGCTGCAGCTAATAAAATTCGTCCGCCATTAGCAACTAGGTTACCATCTTTAGACATAATCGTACCAGCATGGAAAACAAGAGAATCATTTGAAAGCGAGCCTAAATCTGGTAAAATGAATCCTTTCTCATAAGCATCCGGATAACCATTAGCCGCAATGACAACGCCTAGAACAGCATCACTATGCCATTCTATATATGGAGTTTCACCTTTTAAAAGTTGAAAAAGAACTTGAACAAGATCAGACTTCATTCTTGGTAAAATTACTTGTGTTTCCGGGTCACCGAAGCGAGCATTAAATTCAATCACTTTTGGACCGTTTGCTGTATCAATGAGCCCTGCATAAAGGACACCGGTGAAGCTCCGACCTTCCCGAATAAGTGCTTCAGTGATCGGTTTTAAGATTGTTTCAAAGGCAATCTTTTTTGTATGCTCACTAATAAATGGAACAGGTGAGTAAGCCCCCATTCCACCTGTGTTTGGTCCTTTGTCACCGTCAAAGGCGCGCTTATGGTCTTGTGCAAGTTCAAGAGGGACAATTGTTGTACCATGAACAAGAGCCATGAACGAAAACTCTTCACCTTCCAAAAATTCCTCGATAACTACTTTTGCGGAAGAGTCGCCAAACTTATTATGAAGCAAAAATTCTTGCAATGCTGAAATTGCCTCATCCGTATTACTTGCGACAATGACACCTTTTCCTGCAGCAAGCCCATCTGCTTTAATAACAATCGGCGCACCTTTTTCTAAAACATACGCTTTTGCTAGCTCAAAATCAGTAAATACTTCATATTCAGCTGTTGGTATATCATATTTATTCATTACGTATTTTGCAAATGACTTGCTCCCTTCAATTTCAGCGGCATTCTTATTGGGTCCGAAAACAAGAAGGTCTTTAGCACGAAAACGGTCAGCTAATCCTTCAAGCAGTGGAACTTCTGGGCCAATAATCGTCAATTCGATTCCATTCTCTTTTGCAAACTTGACTAATGCTTCATGGTCACTTTCTTCAATAGAGATGCATTTTGCACAATTTTGCATCCCAGAATTTCCAGGTGCCGCGAAAACTTGATCGACTAGTGGACTTTCACTTACTTTTTTGCAAATGGCGTGTTCCCGACCGCCTCTGCCAACGACAAGAATATTCATCTATTAACCTCCGATATATTAATGGAATCCTATGAATTTTGCTTTGGGTAATAGGAAAGTATAAATTTTTCGATTTCCACTTTCCTATAGGTATAAGCGCACAAGGAAGGCTTCGAGCATTACATTAAAGTCGAAAAACTCTCTTTCCAGCGAACTACGTCTATTCGTTGTCCAAAGCTCTAGCCATGAGTTTTCTTTACTTTTACCAAATAATTTACTAACTTCACTTAATGTTTAAAATGTCGCACACCTGTAAATACCATAGCAATACCATATTCATCCGCTTTTTTAATTGAATCCGCATCTTTTACCGAACCACCAGGTTGAATGATGGCTGTAATGCCAGCTTGGCCAGCGGCTTCAACCGTATCGTCCATAGGGAAAAATGCATCAGATGCGAGTACAGCGCCTTCTGCTTTAGCTCCAGCTTGTTCGAGGGCGATTTTAGCAGCACCAACACGGTTCATCTGACCAGCCCCTACACCGAGAGTAGAATGTTGATCTGTTATAACAATTGCATTCGATTTAACATGTTTAACAATTTTCCAACCAAGTTTTAATGCTTCCCATTCTTCTTTTGTTGGTTCTCGTTTTGTCGGAATCGTTATATTTTTTTCATCTAAATGAGCACGATCAAAGTCTTGAACTAATAATCCACCTTCAATAGATGTTAGGCGAAGCTCCTTGTTACTCGTTTCATTGAATGGAACAGTTAATAGTCGAATATTCTTTTTTGATGTTAAAACTTCTAATGCTTCTTTTGAAAAAGATGGGGCAATGATCATTTCAAGAAAAATTTCATGTAGCTTCTGTGCAGTCTCTACGTCAACTTCACGGTTTAATGCAATAATGCCACCGAAAATGGATACTGGGTCAGCCGCAAAAGCTTTTGAATATGCCTCAAAGATGGTTTCTCCAATTCCGACGCCACATGGGTTCATATGTTTTACGGCAACAGCTGCAGGTTCTTTAAATTCTTGAACAAGTTGTAAGGCACTTTCTGCATCATTAATATTATTGTAAGAAAGTTCTTTTCCGTGGAGTTGGGTTGCATTCGCGATTGAGCATTTTAAACCAATTGGCTTTTTATAAAAGGCAGCTTGTTGGTGTGGATTTTCTCCGTATCGTAATGCTTGTTTTCGTTCATAAGTTACGGTTAACTTTTCTGGAAAATTTTCACCAGTTAAGTTCGTCATATAATCGGCAATAAGGGCATCGTATGCCGCCGTATGACGAAATACTTTTGCCGCAAGTCGCCTTCTTGTCGCAAATTCAGTTTGACCTGCTGCTTTTAGTTCTGATAGGACGATTTCATAATCACCAGGATCAACGACGACTGTTACATGCTGATGATTTTTTGCGGCTGAACGTAACATGGAAGGTCCACCAATATCAATATTTTCTATTGCGTCACTTACAGTCACATTTGGTTTTGAAATCGTTTCTTTAAACGGATATAAGTTTACACACACAAGGTTAATTGGATGGATTTCATGTTTTTCAATTTGGTCAACATGATCTTTTATCTCAAGCTTTGCAAGTAGTCCCCCGTGAATAGCTGGATGCAATGTTTTTACACGACCATCAAGAATTTCTGGAAAATTTGTTATTTCACTAATACCAATTACTTGAATATTTGCCTCTTGAAGTTCTTTGTACGTACCACCTGTAGAAATAATCTCAAACCCAAGATCAACGAGTTGTTTTGCAAAATGAACAATTCCAGCTTTATCAGATACAGAAATAAGTGCACGTTTTTTTGCCATTTAAATTGCCCCCCTTAAATTTGAAAGATCATTCATGAGTTTAATAGCTTTTCTAATGTCTCCGGATATAATTGATGTTCGATGACTTGAATCTTTTTTTGTAGCGATTCTTTCGTTTCACCTTCAGCAATCTCAACCGTTTGTTGAGCGATTACTTGACCTGTATCCATCCCTTCATCAACATAGTGGATCGTAACACCTGTTTCCTTCACACCAGCTTTTAAGCTTTGACCAATGGCATCTAAGCCAGGGAATGCCGGTAGGAGGGAGGGGTGAATATTTACAATTTTCCTTTCGTAACTGTTTAAAATAGTTGGTCCGATAAGACGCATATACCCGGCTAAAGCAATAAAATCAATTTGAAATGCCTGAAGCTTTTCTAAAATTGCCGATTCATAGGCGATTTTAGAAGGGTAGCTTTTAGGATTAATTAAAAATACAGGTATATTTTCTTTTTTTGCCCTTTCTAAGACAAATGCTCCTGGGCGATCACAAATAACGCAGGAAATGTGGATATGTAGTTTTTGATTATGAACGGCATCCGTAATGGCTTGGAAGTTGCTGCCATTACCTGAAGCAAAGATGGCTACTTTTTTCATCATATATCCCCATTCCTGACAATTTGAATCATGTCACTTTCCGTTACTGTCCCGATGATTGATGGTGTTTCTCCTAAGGATTGAAATAAATCTATAAGCTCATCTACATAGGTAGGAGAGACTGCAATAACCATGCCAATTCCCATATTAAAAATATTGTACATTTCGATATGGTTAAGATCCCCGGTTTTTTCCATTAAAGAGTAGATTGGCGGAATCTCCCAGCTTCCTTCATGGATGATTGCTCCTAGTCCTGTTGGGATCATCCTTGGAATGTTTTCAAAAAAACCACCCCCAGTAATATGAGCCATCCCTTTAATAGGAATTGATTTTATTGCAGCTAGAATGGACTTAACATAAATTTTTGTAGGTTTTAACAGTTCTTCACCAAGCGTTGATTGGAATTCTGGTATATAATCATTTAATTGGATTTTTGCATCATCTAAAAGTAGTTTTCTAACGAGGGAGTAGCCGTTACTATGAATCCCACTTGAGGCAAGGCCTACTAATACATCCCCGCTTTGTATCGTGGAGCCATTAATTATTTTTGATTTTTCAACAGCTCCGACAGCAAAACCAGCAAGATCATATTCATTTTCTTCATATAACCCTGGCATCTCCGCCGTTTCACCACCGATTAGTGCACAACCGCTAGCTTCACAACCATCGGCAATTCCTTTAACAATTGCTTCAATCCGTTCTGGGACTGCTTTTCCACAAGCAATATAGTCTAGAAAGTAAAGTGGTTCTGCACCGTGAACAATAATATCATTGACACACATGGCAACTGCGTCTATACCAATTGTGTCGTGTTGATCCATCATAAAGGCAAGTTTGAGTTTTGTTCCGACACCGTCTGTTCCTGAAATTAGAACAGGTTCTTTCATATTTAAACAACTAAAATCAAACATCGCACCAAATTGACCAAATCCACCGAGTAAACCGGTTCGCTTTGTACGTTCGACATGTTTTTTTATTCTATTTACCGATTCGTATCCGGCTTTGATATCAACACCAGCTGCTTTATACGCATTAACCATTTGCTGTACCCCCGAGTTTTATAAAATGATAGGTAGAGTCAAATAACTATGATTCTCTAAATTGTTGCTGTGAACATGTTTTAAATTCATCGTTTTTTTTATCAAGAAAGTTTATTTTTTAGAATCATCGTTCTTAACGTCACGAAAGTCTGGATATAAATGTTGTGAGCGAAAAACGTTGAACGATTATTCTTTGATTACTTATTTTAGCTAATAGGAAGTTTCCATTTTCTCTATTTCTACTTTCCTATACGAATAAGTGCATAAGGAAGGCTTTTGAGCATTGCATCAAAGCCAAAAACTCTTTTTCTCACTCGTCTCTTTGGTTACCTGGAGACTCTAGCGCCCCTGAGTTTTTCTTTATCTGTCTTTCCCAACCCCAACGACTTCCGTACGTAAATCAACTTCTGTCGGGTACTTACCTGTAAAGCATGCGAGACAACTCCCTTTCATGCCATGACCGTTTTTTTGCCTCCCAAGGGCTTTTAACATTCCGTCCAAACTTAAAAATGTTAATGAGTCAGCACCAATTATTTGGCGGATTTCCTCAACGGATTTATCGCTTGCAATTAATTCTTCTCGTGTAGACGTATCTATACCATAAAAGCACGGGTGATTAATCGGTGGAGAACTAATAACCACATGAACTTCAACGGCACCAGCTTCTTTTAACATGTTAACGATGCGCCGACTTGTTGTACCTCGTACGATTGAATCATCTACCATAATGACTCGTTTTCCTTCAACGACACCACGAACAGGAGATAACTTCATTTTTACACCTTGTTCACGAAGCGACTGGGTAGGTTGAATGAATGTGCGACCGATATAGCGATTCTTAATAAGTCCAAGTTCATAGGGAATCCCCGATTCTTCAGCATATCCAATCGCAGCAGAAATACTAGAATCTGGAACACCTGTAACAACATCGGCATCAATTGGTGCTTCTAGAGCTAGCTGTTTTCCAAGATTTTTCCTTGCCGTATGGACATTCATACCCTGCAGGTCACTATCCGGTCTTGAAAAATACACATATTCCATCGCACAAAGGGACATCTGTGTATGATTAGTAAATTTTTCAGCGTGGAATCCCGCTTCATTAATCATTAATAATTCACCTGGTAAAATGTCGCGGACGAACTGTGCACCAACAATATCAAAAGCACATGTTTCTGAAGCAATAACATAGGCGTCTCCTAATTTACCTAGTGATAATGGTCTAAGTCCGTGTGGGTCAAGTGCAACCATCAATTCAGACTCGGTCATAATAAGATAAGCGTAGGCACCCTCTAACATATTTAAGGCTGCTTTTACTTGCTCTTTAAAAATAGGTTGTTTGCTTCGCTTAATTAAATGAGCAATTACTTCCGTATCAGAAGTTGTTTGGAAAATACTGCCCTCAGCTTCGAGTAGTAATCGTAATTCGGTAGCATTTGTTAAATTCCCATTATGTGCGAGTGCAAGGCTTCCTGATTGGGATTTAAAAACTAATGGTTGAACATTTTCATAACCGCTATCACCAGCTGTCGTATAGCGAACGTGACCAATGGCATTCGTTCCTTTAAGTTCATCTATATCAGATGCGGAGAAGACTTCAGTAACTAAGCCCTCTCCTTTTTTACTATTTATATCATCCCCATTGGAAACAGCTATTCCTGTTCCTTCTTGACCGCGATGTTGGAGACTTTGTAAACCATAATACGTAATTTGTGCTGCATTACGATGTCCCCAAATCCCAAAAACACCACATTCCTCATTTAATCCCCTTAGTTCAGCAAGCATGGGATCGCTCCTTTCCATGCCTCTTTCATCGTTTCTACATCCAAATGAATAACAGTTTCATTGTTAACAGATATTTGGAAGGTTGGTTGAGCTATTACTTTACCGATAAGGCGCGCTTGAACAATACGCTCAAATTCTTCTTGATGCTCTTTCTTTACTGATAAAATAAATCGTGATTGGGATTCGCTAAATAATTGTGTAACTTTTTCTCCAACGAGTTGTACGTTCACCCCTAAACCGTTCGTACCCATCACACATTCTGCTAAGGCGACTGCGACACCACCTTCACTCACATCATGACAGGATGCAACAACACCCGAACGAATGGCATCAAGTACTTGCTTCTGATGACTCGCCTCAACTTCTAAATCAATAGAAGGGGATTGGCCGAAAATTTCACCGTGAATAAGTTTTTGTAATTCACTACCACCGAATTCTTGTTTTGATTCGCCAAGCAAGTAAATGAAATCACCGGCTTGTTTAAATAATTGCGTTGTAACATGATTTACGTCTTTTACTAAACCGACCATGCCAATAACTGGGGTTGGGTAGACGGCTGTTTCGTTTGTTTCATTGTAAAGCGAGACATTCCCGCTAATAACTGGTGTATTAAGTACACGACAAGCCTCACTAATTCCGTTTGCGGCCTGTTCTAATTGCCAAAATATTTCTGGATTTTCTGGGCTACCAAAGTTTAAGCCGTCTGTAATTGCAAGTGGTTCTGCACCTGATGCGACGATGTTTCTTGCGGCTTCACTGACAGCAATTTTCCCGCCAGTCTCCGGATTTAAATAAATATATCTTGAGTTACAATCTGTCGTCATAGCAAGAGCCTTTTTCGTCCCTCGAATTCGTACAACGGCTGCGTCAGACCCAGGTGCGACAACAGTACTCGTTCTAACCATATAATCAAATTGGTTATAAACCCATTCTTTACTTGCAATGGTTGGTTGTTGTAACAGTTTTAAAAATGTTTCTTGAACATCTGCTACAAAAGGAATGTCATTTTTCATTACTTGGAACTCACGAAAATAAGTAGGCTCCTTTGATGGCTTATAATAAACAGGTGCATTTTGGTCCAACGCATCCACTGGAACTTCAGCAACAATTTCTCCGTGATGAAGGAGACGAAGCATTTTATCATTAGTTACATGACCAATCGCAACAGCTTCTAATCCATATCGGTCAAAAATATCGATTATTTCTTGTTCCCGACCTTTTTCAATAACGAGTAACATCCGTTCTTGTGATTCGGATAACATCATTTCATAAGCGGTCATTCCCGTTTCACGTTGTGGGACAAGATCTAAATTCATTTCAATTCCTGAACCCGCTTTACTCGCCATCTCGGCACTAGAACTCGTTAGACCAGCTGCACCCATATCTTGAATGCCAACAAGAGCGTCCGATTTAATAACTTCAAGGCATGCTTCCATTAACAGTTTTTCCATAAAAGGATCCCCCACTTGTACAGCAGGGCGTTTTTCATCTGAGGCATCCGTTAATTCCTCAGAAGCAAACGTTGCACCATGAATACCGTCTCGACCTGTTTTGGCTCCGACATACATAACCGTATTTCCCACACCTTTTGCTTGCCCTTTTTGAATATCTTCATGGTTAATCAAACCGACACACATCGCGTTGACAAGTGGATTGCCTTCATAACAAGGGTCAAATTGTATTTCTCCGCCAACTGTTGGAATGCCAATACAATTTCCATAACCAGCCATTCCAGCAACGACTTCTTCAAATAAATATTTCCCTCGGGCTGTCTTTAATTCACCAAAACGTAAAGAGTTAAGGAGAGCGATGGGACGGGCACCCATAGAAAAAACGTCACGAATAATCCCGCCAACCCCCGTTGCTGCACCTTGATAAGGTTCGATGGCAGAAGGGTGGTTATGGCTTTCAACTTTAAAAACAACAGCTTGATTGTCACCAATATCGACAATACCAGCGCCTTCTCCTGGGCCTTGTAAAACTCGAGGACCAGTAGTTGGAAACTTTTTTAACACGGGTTTTGAGTTTTTATAACTACAATGTTCTGACCACATAACTGAAAAAAGACCGGTTTCTGTATAGTTTGGTAGGCGACCGAGAATTTTTTCTACAAGAGCGAATTCTTCCTCTGATAAGCCCATTTGAGTATAAAGTTTCTCTTGTTTAATTTGCTGAGGATTTGGTTCAAGCTTTAACTGCATGGGATTCCCTCCATTGTTTAACAATTGATTTAAAAAGTTTTAATCCGTCATCACTACCTAATAATTGATCAACCGTTCGTTCTGGATGGGGCATCATTCCTAGGACGTTCCCTTTTTCGTTTGTAATACCGGCAATGTTTTCAATACTTCCATTCGGATTGTCGCCACAATAAGTAAAAACAATTTGGTTATTTGCTCTTAATTTTTGTAAAGTTTCCTCATCACAGTAGTAATTCCCTTCACCGTGGGCAACTGGGATTTGAATAATTTCTTCTTCACGATATTGGGTTGTGAATGGTGTATTTGTATTTCGCACTTTCAACGGAACAGTTTTACAAATAAACTTTAACTGTTTATTCCGTCGCATCGCACCAGGTAAGAGACCTATCTCAAGAAGAATTTGGAATCCATTACATACACCGAGAATTGGTTTACCGATTTCAGCTGCTTTGACAACTTCTTTCATCACGGGACTAAAACGGGCAATTGCTCCCGTTCGTAAATAATCACCGAATGAAAATCCGCCAGGGAGGAGAATGGCATCAAATCGATCCAAGCTTGTTTCATCATGCCAAACGTATTCAACATTTTCTCCGAGCTCATCTTTTATTGCATGATACATGTCCACGTCACAGTTTGAGCCAGGAAACACAATTACCGCGAAATTCATTGTGTCACACACTCCTCAATTTCATATCGATAATCTTCAATTACAGGATTGGCAAGGAGTTTGGAACAGATTTCCTCAACCATGCTATCGATTTTATCTCGTGATTCATTGATTGAAAGTTCCATATACTTCCCAATTCGAACATCGTCTACACTCGTATATCCCATCATTTGTAGAGATGATTTGACAGCAGTACCTTGTGGATCAAGAACACTTTCCTTCAATGTGACAAAAACTTTAACTTTATACATGTTGTTTTCCTCCCAATCTATGTAAAATGGTTTTATATGCATCAATTAAATTGCCTAGATCTCTTCGGAACACATCTTTATCAAGTTTCTCATTTGTATTTATATCCCAAAGACGACATGTGTCAGGGGAAATTTCATCTGCAAGGACAATATGGCCGTTTGTATCTTTCCCAAACTCTAGCTTAAAGTCGATAAGGCGCAAGTTACATTCTTCAAAAAAGTTGGTTAGGACACGGTTAATTTTTAATGCCTGCGTTCTTAATGTGTCGATATCTTGTAATGTTGCAATATCTAATACATCAATTTGTTCTTCTGAAATAGGGGGGTCCCCGAGCTCATCATTTTTTAAGCAAAATTCAACAATTGGTCGTTTTAATTGTTTTCCTTCAGGTACGCCGAACCGTTTTGAAAAACTTCCAGCAGTATAGTTTCGTACAATCACTTCAAGAGGAATGATCGTAACATGTTTTGCGAGTTGTTCATTGTCTGAAACTTTTTTAATAAAGTGGTTTGGGATTCCTTTTTCATGAAGCATGGAAAAAAGTAAACTCGTAATCTCGTTATTTAGCTTACCTTTTCCGAGTATTTCCGCCCTTTTCTCACCATTAAATGCGGTTAGTGAATCTTTATACTCAATCCAAACGATATTTTCTTTATCTGTTGCAAAAACACGTTTCGCTTTCCCTTCATATAACAGCTCTCGTTTATTCATTTTGAAGCCCCCGTTACTTTTTGTATTTTCCAAATATTATTCGCATCAATGTGTAATAACGCTTCATTCATTGAGTCACAAAGACGAGTGATATGGCCCATTTTTCGACCAGTTTTCGCTTCTTTTTTACCGTATAAATGAATTTTCCAATCTTTAAAATGATGTAGATTCTCTAGGAGTGGTTCAACATGTTCGCCTAAAATATTTACCATAACAGCCGGTTTTAATAGAGACGTGGCGCCAAGTGGCCAATTACATATTGCCCGGATATGTTGTTCAAATTGGGATGTTTCACATGCTTCAATTGAGTAGTGTCCTGAGTTGTGAGGTCTTGGTGCGAGTTCATTTATAAAAACTTCACCATCTTCTGTAACAAACATTTCGACAGCTAGCGTTCCGACAAGATGAAGGAAGTCTGCTATTTTGGTTGCTGCATGAATGGCTAATTTTTCTGTTTGTTCTCGAATACGAGCAGGTACAATGGTTTGGTGCAAAATATTGTTATGATGAATATTTTCTCCTACTGGAAGGATAGCTGTATCACCATGAAGGTTTCTCGTTATAATGACGGAAATTTCCTTTGTAAATGGAACCCACTTTTCAAGAACACAAGGACCGTGTGTGAATAATGTGGCTGCTTCATTTCGATCTGTAAAATCTTTTATGACCCATTGTCCTTTTCCGTCATAACCGCCAGTGGCCGTTTTGAGTACGGCAGGAGGTTCGATTTTTTCTAAAGCTATATTTAGATCTTGTTCATTCATTATTACTTCATAAGGAGCAACCGGAACGCCAGCTTTTTGTATTGCTTCTTTTTCATATATTCGGTTTTGGGTCATGCGCAAAATGTCCGTTCCTTGTGGGACATAAGCATTTTTTGTGAGCCAATCTAGTGCATCTGCATCAATATTTTCGAACTCATAGGTAATGACATCACTTTTTTGTGCAAGCTCCATAATCGCTGATAAATTAGTGTATGCTGCAACAATTTGCTCGTCAGCAACTTGACCTGTGGGACAATCAGGCGTTGGGTCTAGAACGATGACACGAAAACCCATTGACTTTGCTTCAAGTGCCATCATTTGTCCAAGTTGTCCGCCACCAATAATGCCGATTGTTTGACCAGGTAAAATTGTTTTAGTCAAGCTGATCACTACTTTCTAACACATTCTTTTTTGTATCTTCTCTCAAATTTTGTAATTTGGCTGCTAGTTGTGAATCAAAGGTGGAAAGTATTTGTGCAGCTAAAAGTCCTGCATTCTTTGCTCCTGCAACACCAATGGCTACTGTTGCGACCGGAACTCCGGCAGGCATTTGAACAATGGATAACAGAGAATCCATCCCGTTCAAAGCTTTCGATTGAATCGGTACTCCAATGACGGGAATCGTCGTTTTTGCCGCAACCATACCTGGTAGATGAGCAGCTCCACCAGCTCCTGCAACAATTACTTTTAGTCCATTTTCCCGTGCATTCTCAGCAAAGGTAAACATGTAGTCTGGTGTGCGATGGGCAGAGACAACTTTTTTCATATACGGAATTTCCAATTGTTCGAGTACATCACAAGTATGTTTCATCGTTTCCCAATCAGAAGTGCTCCCCATAATGACGCCAACAAGTGGTTTCATTTTAATCCCTCGATTCTTTGAAAATATATTGGTGAATGGTTTTGATACATACGGTATGTATTGCATGAATAATAAAAACCCGGTGTCGACTACTTTCCTTTACTAAGAGAAAGTAGTCGACACCGGGTTTTTGGGAAAGAAGACATAACTCAACCAATATGGTTTATGTCCGATATGTCCGTTACGAGACCACTTTCTCTCATAGTCCAACGATTTTCGGTCATTGGGTAGAAACTTATGGGCCATATCCCCATGATTATATGAGAGAATGCATAATAATTTAGAAATACAATTTTTATTAAATAGAATAATACAAGATGAAATTAAGAAATTTTACTATTTTCACCTTTATCTTACCAATTCCGATGAGACTTTGTCAACGAATAATCGAACAATTTTATTTATTTTAAAATGAATGTTCGGATTTTATAAAACATATGATGAATAGTGAACGAATAAATGTGAGGATAAAAAAATATTACTGAAGAGGGTTCGCTTTCGTTGAATGCGCTTTCGTAAATGTGTAGAATATAGATAGATTTCCAAAAATGCAGATTAGGAGGGGGCATAATGGTATTACCATACACACGTGAACCTTTAACTGACTTTTCAAAGAAGGAAAATCAAGAAGCGTTCCTCGAAGGACTTAAAGTAGTAGAAAGTTATTTAGGAGAATCATATGATCTAACAATTGGTGGAAAAAAAGTGACGACTGAGCAAAAAATCGTTTCGACAAATCCAGCAAATAAAGATGAAATGATTGGCTATGTATCAAAAGCTGACAAAGCATTAGCGGAAGAAGCGATGCAAGTAGCATATGAAACATTTGAAACTTGGCGAAAAACGAGCGCAGAATCACGTGCTGAGATTTTATTCCGGGCTGCCGCTATCGTTCGCCGTAGAAAACATGAATTCAGTGCGTTACTAGTAAAAGAGGCAGGGAAACCTTGGCGAGAAGCAGATGCGGATGTTGCTGAAGGAATTGACTTTTTAGAGTATTATGGAAGACAAATGTTGAAGTTGAAAGATGGGGTTCCTGTTAATAACCATCCAGGAGAGAACAATACTTTTAGTTATATTCCACTTGGTGTTGGTGTCATTATTTCGCCATGGAATTTTGCTTTTGCAATTATGGCAGGAACAACGGTTGCAGCGATTGTTTCTGGTAATACAGTACTATTAAAACCTGCATCGACAACACCTGTCGTCGCGGCTAAGTTTGTTGAAGTGATGGAAGAAGCGGGTCTTCCAGCTGGTGTACTTAATTATATTCCAGGTAGTGGCGCAGAAGTGGGCGATTATTTAGTTGATCATCCGAAAACTCGGTTTATTAGTTTCACTGGTTCAAAAGAAGTCGGTATTCGTATTTATGAACGCGCAGCAAAAGTGAATCTAGGTCAAATTTGGTTGAAACGGGTCATTGCTGAAATGGGTGGAAAAGATACGATTGTTGTCGATAAAGAAGCTGAACTTGAGTTAGCAGCACAGTCAATTGTTACTTCCGCATTCGGATTTTCTGGACAAAAATGTTCTGCATGTTCCCGAGCAGTTATTGTTGAAGATGTCTATGAAAAAGTATTAAATCGAGTTGTCGAATTAACGAAAGAATTAGTTGTTGGTGACCCTGTCAATCGCGAAACATTTGTTGGACCGGTCATTGATCAAGCAGCTTACAATAAAATTATGGACTATATTGAAATTGGTAAACAAGAAGGTAAATTACTTGTAGGCGGAAGTGGCGATGACTCAAAAGGTTTCTTTGTTCATCCAACGGTTATTTCCGATTTAGATCCGCAGGCAAGAATTATGCAAGAAGAAATATTTGGGCCAGTCGTTGGCTTTACAAAAGCTAAAGATTTTGATGAAGCGATTGAAATTGCTAATAATACAGAATATGGCTTAACAGGAGCGGTCATTTCAAACAATCGTGCACATATTGAAAAAGCGAAGGCTGATTTCCATGTTGGAAACTTGTACATTAATCGAGGCTGTACCGGAGCAGTTGTTGGTTATCAACCATTCGGTGGATTTAATATGTCTGGAACAGATTCAAAAGCTGGTGGACCAGATTACTTATTGCTACATATGCAAGCAAAAACGACCTCTGAGTTATTTTAATTTAAAGAAAACGTTGGTTATGTAGGGCAGTGATCTTAGGGGATGTGTCTGCCCTAGGAGACTAACAATTATTAAATAAAATACAGATTCACCTCATAAGGAGAATGATTTTTTTAATTTCTTATTGAGGTGAATTTTTTTTATTTAATTATGTTACTCTATTTAAATATTGTTATATAATATTTATACAAAAATTAAATAAATGATGGATAAAATTAGATTAAGTATGTTATAATTTCCTTTGTAAATAACTAACTTAATAGGAATGTAAGGGGGAGAGGGGTATTTCTGGAAAAAGGACGATTCATATTGTTTCTGACTCTGTCGGTGAAACGGCTGAATTAGTTGTAAAAGCAGTGACAAGTCAATTCAATGGTAGCTTTGTTAATATATATCGACACTCATTTATAGAAAATGAAAAACAGATTGATGAAGTTTTTCAAACGCTTGAAGGGAATGCATTAATTGCTTATACCCTTGTCGTCCCACATTTAAAAACATATTTAGATCGGCGTTCCAAGGAAGAACAAATATATGCGGTGGATTTATTGAGTCCGTTACTAAATGCTTTTACAAAGGAATATGGGAAGGAACCAAAGTATCAGCCGAAGTTAATCCGGAAATTAGATGAAGAGTATTTTAAGAAGATTGAAGCAATCGAATTTGCGGTGAAATATGATGATGGCAAAGATCCAAGAGGGGTCAAATGGGCGGATATTGTTTTAATTGGTGTTTCACGGACTTCGAAAACACCACTTGCCATGTATCTTGCACATCACGGGTTTAAAGTGGCGAATGTACCAATTGTTCCAGAAGTGTCCCCTCCTGAAGAAATATATCAAATTCCACGTAATAAATGTGTGGGCTTAACAATTAGTCCGGATAAATTAAATGAAGTTCGGAGAGAACGATTGAAATCTTTAGGTCTAAATTTAGAAGCAAATTATGCAAGTTTAGAACGTATTTTTAATGAATTGGATTTTGCAGACGGAATTATGAAAAGGATTGGATGTCCAATTATAGATGTATCAAATAAAGCGGTGGAAGAGACAGCGAATTTAATTATACATATTTTAAAAGGTGGAAGGGGTTTCTAGTATGAAAAAATTTATTTATTTGTTTAACGAGGGAAATAGTGATATGCGGGAAGTTTTAGGTGGAAAAGGAGCAAACTTAGCGGAAATGACGAATATCGGTTTGCCTGTTCCGTACGGATTTACGATTTCAACAGAAGCTTGTAATCATTATTATGAGTCAGGGAAGAACATATCCGGTATTGTCGAGCAACAAATTTTAGCTGCACTTAACACTTTAGAAGAAAAAACGGGTAAAAGATTAGGAGATATCGAGCATCCACTTCTTGTATCAGTTCGGTCTGGATCTGTTTTTTCCATGCCGGGAATGATGGATACTGTGCTGAATTTAGGTATGAACGATAAAACTGTCCAGGCGGTTGCGAAATTAACAAATAATGAACGTTTCGCGTATGACTCTTATCGCCGGTTTATTCAAATGTTTAGTAATGTTGTTTTAGGACTTGACATTTTTTATTTTGAACAATTGTTAGATGAATTTAGGGAGAAAAAAGGATATAAAGCTGATCCAGAACTAACAGCTGATGACTGGAAAGAAGTAATTGAACGTTATAAACTAATTGTTAAAAGACAGGCAAGAATGGAATTTCCGCAAAATCCGCAAGAACAATTATTTTTAGCGATTCGTGCGGTATTCGACTCGTGGAATAATAATCGAGCCATCGTTTATCGACGAATTCATAAAATACCTGATCACCTCGGAACGGCAGTGAATGTTCAAAGTATGGTGTTCGGAAATATGGGAGATGATTCAGGAACGGGTGTTGCTTTTACACGAAATCCTTCTACTGGAGAACATCAATTATATGGAGAATATTTAATTAATGCACAAGGCGAGGATGTTGTTGCAGGAATTCGAACACCTGAACCAATCCATGTGTTGGAAAAAGATATGCCGAATGTTTATAAAAAGTTAGTAGCCACTTGTCAATTATTAGAACAACATTATAAAGATATGCAAGATATTGAGTTTACTGTTGAACGTGGGGAATTGTTTATTTTACAAACAAGAAATGGAAAACGGACGGCACAAGCGGCGATTCGGATTGCGGTTGATTTAGTGAAAGAAGGAATTATTGACAAGGAAACGGCTCTATTACGTGTTGATCCAGAACAGCTAGACCAACTATTGCATTGGAGAATTGATCATATGTTTAAACGTGAACCATTAACAAAAGGACTTCCAGCATCACCTGGAGCAGCAACTGGAGTAGTTGTTTTCGATGCGGACGAGGCGGAGAAACTTGGCAAAGAGGGTAGTAAGGTTATTCTTGTTCGACCAGAAACAACACCGGATGATATTCACGGCATTGTTGCCTCCCAAGCAATTGTTACAAGTCGCGGTGGAATGACGAGTCATGCGGCTGTTGTTGCAAGGGGAATGGGAAAAGCATGTATTTGTGGTTGCGAAAAATTAAATATTGATGTGAAAAATAAACGTTTTACAGTTGGTGACACCGTAGTTAATTATGGAGAGACCATTACTATAGATGGGTCCACAGGGGAAATTATGCTTGGTGAAATCCCCATGATTGAGCCGAAATTATCAGAGGAATTTAAGGAGTTACTTTCTTGGGCAGATGAGGTACGGGATTTAGGAGTCCGTGCGAACGCAGACAATCCAACCGATGCTCAAAAGGCTTTTGAATTTGGTGCTGGTGGAATAGGTTTATGTCGAACAGAGCATATGTTTATGGATCCGCAACGTGTGCCAATTGTTCAAAAGATGATTTTAGCAGAAACATTTGAAGAACGAAAGACTGCACTCAAAGAATTACTTCCGATGCAGCAAGGTGATTTTGAAGGAATTTTTGAAGAAATGCAAGGTCTCCCTGTAACGATTCGCCTTTTGGATCCACCAATGCATGAATTTTTACCAGATAAAGAGGAACTTTTAGTAGAGGTAACACGTCTTCAATTGACAGAAAAGGGTTCACCTGAACTAGAAGAAAAAGAACTGTTGTTAAAGAAAGTTCAACAACTTGCTGAAGTTAATCCGATGCTCGGTCACCGTGGTTGTCGATTAGGAGTTGTTTTTCCGGAAATTTACGAAATGCAAGTTCGAGCTATTTTTTATGCCGCAGCCAACGTATTAAAAAGAGGAACAGCGGTAAAACCAGAAATTATGATTCCATTAGTTGGTCATATAAATGAACTGCAACGTATGCGTCGGTTAGTCGTCGAGACAGCTCAGCAAGTCATGCGTGAGGCAGAAGTTGAATTTGATTATCTTGTTGGAACGATGATTGAAGTACCAAGAGCAGCTTTAACCGCTGATCAAATTGCAGAACAAGCCGACTTTTTCTCTTTTGGTACAAATGACTTAACACAAACAACTTTTGGATTTAGTCGCGATGATGCAGAAGGAAAGTTTTTACAAACATATATCGAGCAAAAATTATTACCTGACAACCCGTTTGCTGTTCTTGATCGTGATGGTGTAGGGAAACTTATTGAAACAGGCGTTAAACTAGGCCGAAGTACAAAATCAAACTTGAAGACAGGGATTTGCGGTGAACATGGTGGAGAAAAGAGTGCGATTGAATTTTGTTATATGACTGGACTTGATTATGTTAGCTGTTCACCATACCGTGTCCCGCTCGCACGCCTTGCTGCAGCACTAGCAACCATTCGGCATGGGAAGAAGAAGGTTGAGATAAGCAGTCGATAACGTCCGTTCAAGTATGGAATGGGAAAGCTGTTTTTAAATGAATATTATGAGGATTGTGTATTTACAATTAACGATTATATGATATATTTATAGGAAAGGTAATCCAAGCAGAGGCCTGGAAACACTGTATAGCACACTAACGATTAAACTTAAACCTTTTATCTGTATAATTCAGATAAAAGGTTTATTTCTCCAGTATAAATATTCAGTTAGTAGATATGTGTCTGAAAGTTATATATCTATCCCTGACTTCAGAGGGTTTTAACTTATCAGAGTAACGCATATGAACAGATCGAGTTTGAAAGTTACATATGCTTGTCGTGAAAGGGGTATATTGTTTTCCATGTTACCCCAAAACAAAAACTTTCTTTTCATATGGATTGCACGCATGGTTTCAGGCTTAGGAGATTGGATTTTTTTAATAGCAATGCCCCTATACATTTTCCATATTACTGAGTCAACGCTGGCAACGGGTTCTATGTCCATGGTTTAAATGATACCTAGATTAACAAGGATTTTTTGCCCTTTTTTAATTTCCATATTTATATTTGATAATATATTTTTGCTATTTATTGCATATGAAACATTTTTACATATTATTTTATCCTGAAACTCGATTGGTAACTTATTGTTTGTCTCGTCTATATGGACTTCTCCGATTACTTCTTGAATATGTTCACGAATTTTTTTAGTAGTTAATATTTTACTATATTCTTCAAATATAGATAGAGCTGGGTTCATAACAGTATTTGATAGCTGTATAATGGCAACAACAGTTCCTAATGAAATGGTTCCTTGTATTGCAATTAAAATTCCATAGAGATTTACGAAAAAGAACCCGATTATCCCAAAAAGTCCAACCACATTATCTGTTAATATTCTCCAGTTATTTAGCTTTACAAAACTTTGTTCCACGGATTTATTATATTTATAGTTTTCATTAATAATTTTTGATTCCAGTCCATATCCCTTAATCGTATCAATACCATTAAACGCATCTCTTACCTTAGTTGTAAATAGTTCGTTTTTTGTTGTCCAGTCTTCCGTTTGCTTTTTTATATTCCTTTTAGCGATATATGGAATAATAGTAGGAAGAATAAAAACAAATATTAATAAAATACCCATCGTTATATTTAAATAAAATAAAGCTAACAAAGATGCAATGAGAGTAGTTGCATTTAATATTATCCTAAAAATCGACTCATAATAGTTTGTTTGGATAATTTTCAAGTCATTTAGTAGTAACGATAAGTATGAAGTTGAATTCTTTTCTTGCAAAAGATTGTTATTGTAAATGACTGACTGAAAAATCTTTTGTTTTAAGGAAGTCATGTAGAAACATATAATCTTATTTTCAGTAAATCCAAATAAAATATCTGCAACCGTAATAATAATTAAACAGAGTATGACTATGATAATTAGATGAAAAATACTTATTGAGCTACCATTTTGGAAGATATCAAATACCTCTTTAAAAACAAACGACTTAAAAGGATTTTCGAACGCAACAATCGGTAAAAGAACTACATATAAAAATATTAATCGCTTATTAATAGACTTTATCAAAAGATTCACTCTTTCTGTATAATCTAACATTAAGTAATGCAAATTTTACTACTATAAAAATGCAAATAGTATTAATAAAATGTTCACAAAATATTATTTTTTTGGTTAATCGTTTATATTAGTAATATAAGAAACGGATTTAAGTAGAGAAATTTCAAAAAGGGAAAATAATAGATAGGTGGAATTTTAAAGAGATTGGTTTTACCGATTATGTGATTAGGATAATATCGGAGTCAATATCTTCTTTTTCTTTAGGGTTAACAAACGAAACATACAGTTAGAAAAACCTCTCTTAAATAAAAAATGACGAGGGGATATCCTCTCGTCAGATTGTGTAGATGGAAAAAATCTATTTCTTATAGGTTTAATTCTTTTGTCTGGATGAAATATAAACAGCAATGATTAAAGCGATACTAGCAAATAAAAGTGTAGTTAAAAATGAATTACCTGATTCAATAACAATATTTTGCGTTAAGTAAGTAACAGATTCCCAACTTTCACCTATATCAGGAACGTATGTTAAAGTTAAAAATAAGCCTGATAAAAGTTGAAGAGTGAAGAATAATAAAACGAAGCTAAAAATAAACACAATAAACTTTTTCATTTATTTCACACCTTCCTTATTTTATAATATTCCAAATTTTTATACAATACTTCCAGAAAAATTCAACAAATTATCCCGATTACATGTAAATTTTTGCACAAAAGTCTATATAAAGTCTATATAATAATAATTAGAGGGAGAGAATACTTAAAGATAAGGGTGAACAGCATGGCAAATGGACCTAATTTAGAAGATTATCTAAATCAGGGCGTTTACGGAAAAAAAGAAATTAATCCCGAAGAGAAAAGAAAATTCCTTGGAACGTTTCGAGAAAGGATTGTTGTCGCGCTGACGGTTAGTCAATTATATAAGCCAACAGTGTACGATGAAGTTGAACAGGCGATGAAAAGTAACCGAGGAGCAAAATTATTGTTGAATGGCTCTGTGGACTATCAATTTTTAAGCAAATACGTAAAAATAGCGAATGATTATCAAATTTCGTTTACGATTGTAGAAAATAAAGAGCATGATACAGAAATAGGTCTTGTCCTAGCATATGATTATGCTGTAGATAAGGAAAATATTTTTGTAGCCGATGAGCAAGAACCGGACCCGAAAGAAGAAGGGGACAGTAAAGAGGAAAGTAGCGGTGTAAAGGGCTTTTTCAAAAGTTTATTCTCATAACGTATGCACAAGAACCTCGTCAATTAGAACGAGGTTTGTTTTTTAGCTGGGACTAAAAATCAAGGAGATTAGAAAAAGCTTGCATATAAAACGAGTCTATGAATCGAAAAAATGGGAGCCTGAGTAAAAATGGTCATCTAGAATGAGTCTATGAGCCCAAAAAACCGGAAACAAGTTGAAACCGGGCTCATAGAACAATTCTATGAACCGAAAAACCAGGAACCTGAGCAAAAACAGTCTTATCAATAAGCCGAAAAAACCGCATATTCGAACCTATCACAACAATTTATGAAAGATTTCCCTCTTTTATTTCGGAAATCATGCAAAACATGGTAAAATAATAAATAGTTTGCAAAAATATATTGTATTACTTTGCTTATAGGCGATTTTTCAAAAACTATGGAGGTGATTGTATGTCTCGTATTTCAAAAGAACAAGTAAAACATGTGGCGGACTTGTCCCGTTTGACATTTAGTGAAGAGGAAGTTGAAAAATTTACAACTCAACTGGACGCTATTATCGGTTTTGCTGAGCAATTAAATGAACTCGACACGACCAATGTAGAACCAACATCCCATGTACTTGATATAAAAAATGTGCTCCGTGAAGATGTGGCTGTTCCAGGTTTACCACGAGAAGAAGTGTTAAAAAATGCACCAGACCATAAAGATGGACTATTCCGCGTTCCATCGATTCTTGAGTAAGGAGGGATAATCGTGACTTTATTTGATCATAAAATGAAAGATCTACATGAACTTTTACAAAAAAAAGAAGTCTCCGTTTCTGATTTAGTCGATGAATCTTTCAAACGTATTTCAGAAATAGACGATAAGGTAAAGGCCTTTTTAACATTAGACGAAGAAAATGCAAGACAAACAGCAAAACAATTAGATGAAAAACTAGCGGCAGGAGAACAAAATGGGGTTCTCTTCGGTATGCCGATTGGGATTAAAGATAATATTGTAACAAAAGGTGTTCGTACAACTTGTTCAAGTAAAATATTAGAAAACTTTAATCCTATCTATGATGCGACCGTCATGCAAAAATTACATAATGCAGAAACAGTAATGATTGGGAAGTTGAATATGGATGAGTTCGCGATGGGTGGATCAACGGAAACTTCCTATTTCCAAAAAACATATAACCCTTGGAACTTAGACTATGTACCAGGTGGATCTTCCGGTGGTTCTGCTGCTGCTGTTGCTGCTGGGGAAGTACCATTTACACTAGGTTCAGATACAGGTGGTTCCATTCGTCAACCGGCTGCTTATTGTGGAGTTGTTGGCTTAAAACCTACGTACGGTCGAGTATCTCGTTTCGGTTTAGTCGCATTCGCTTCTTCATTAGACCAAATTGGACCAATTACTCGGAACGTAGAGGATAATGCTTATTTACTCCAAGCGATTTCCGGAGTAGATCCATATGACTCCACATCAGCAAACTTAACAGTACCAAACTATGTTGAAAGCTTAACAGGTGACGTAAAGGGATTACGAATTGCTGTACCAAAAGAATACTTAGGTGAAGGCGTTCAAGAGTCTGTACGTAACTCAGTCTTAGAAGCATTAAAAGTATTAGAAAAATTAGGGGCAACATGGGAAGAAGTATCACTTCCACATTCAAAATACGGTGTTGCTACATATTATTTACTTGCTTCATCTGAGGCATCATCAAACTTAGCTCGTTTTGATGGTATTCGTTATGGTTACCGTGCAGAAGGAGCAGAAAATTTAATTGATCTTTACAAAAAGACACGTTCTGAAGGTTTCGGTGAAGAAGTGAAACGTCGGATTATGCTTGGCACATTTGCGTTAAGTTCAGGATATTATGATGCATATTATAAAAAAGCACAACAAACTCGAACATTAATTAAGCAAGACTTCGACCAAGTTTTTGAAAAATATGATGTCATCATTGGACCAACTTCACCAACAACAGCATTTAAAATTGGTGAAAAAATGAACGATCCATTAACCATGTATGCAAATGACATTTTAACCATTCCCGTAAACTTAGCAGGCGTACCAGGAATTTCTATACCATGCGGTTTTGATAACGGTATGCCAATTGGTTTACAAATAATCGGCAAACATTTTGATGAAGCGACAATCTATCGAGTTGCTCATGCCTTTGAACAAGCAACTGACTATCATAAACAAAAACCACAATTGTAAGGGGTGAAAAAAATGAATTTCGAAGCTGTTATTGGTCTTGAAGTGCACGTTGAGTTGAAAACAAATTCGAAAGTGTTCTCACCTGCACCAGCCCATTTCGGAGCTGAGCCAAATACAAATACAAATGTAATCGACTTAGGTTACCCGGGTGTTTTACCTGTCCTAAATAAAGAAGCTGTTAATTACGCAATGAAAGCAGCGATGGCGTTAAATTGTGAAATTGCAACGGAAACAAAATTTGATCGTAAAAACTACTTCTACCCAGATAACCCGAAAGCATACCAAATTTCTCAATATGATAAACCGATTGGGGAACATGGTTGGATTGAAATTGAAGTTGATGGGAAAAAGAAAAAAATTGGTATTACTCGACTTCATCTAGAAGAAGATGCTGGGAAACTAACTCATGGCAATGATGGTTATTCATTAGTGGACTTTAACCGTCAAGGAACAGGGTTAATTGAAATTGTTTCTGAACCAGATATTCGTACACCAGAAGAAGCTTATGCCTATTTAGAAAAATTAAAATCAATTATTCAATATACAGGTGTTTCTGATGTTCGGATGGAAGAAGGTTCGTTACGTTGTGACGCGAACGTATCTATTCGCCCAATCGGCCAAGAAAAGTTTGGGACGAAAACAGAATTGAAAAACTTAAACTCCTTCAATTTTGTGAAAAAAGGTCTTGAATATGAAATAAAACGCCAAGAAAAAGTACTTCTATCTGGTGGTGTTGTTTTACAAGAAACTCGTCGTTATGATGAAGCAACAGGTGAAACAATTTTAATGCGGGTGAAAGAAGGTTCTGATGACTATCGTTATTTCCCAGAACCAGATTTAGTTGATTTATATATTGATGATGAATGGAAAGAACGCGTTCGTTCAACAATACCTGAACTACCAGATGCACGGAAAAAACGTTATGTGGAAGAACTTGGTTTACCTGCATATGACGCGATGGTTTTAACTTTAACTAAAGAAATGTCCGATTTCTTTGAAGCAACCATTGCTGCAGGTGCTGACGTGAAACAAGCTTCCAACTGGCTTATGGGTGAAGTAAGTGCCCATATGAATGCAGTACAAAAAGAATTACATGATTTACCGTTAACACCGGAAAGCCTTGCTAGTATGATCAAGTTGATTGAAAATGGGACACTATCTTCTAAATTAGCGAAAAAAGTATTTAAAGAGCTTGTGGAAAAAGGTGGAGATCCGGAAAAAATTGTTAAAGAGAAGGGTCTTGTACAAATATCTGATGAAGCAACATTATTAAAATATGTAACAGAAGCATTGGACGCTAACCCACAATCAATTGAAGACTTCAAGAACGGGAAAGACCGGGCAATTGGCTTCCTTGTTGGTCAGATCATGAAAAAGACAAAAGGACAAGCCAACCCGCCATTACTAAATAAAATTTTATTAGAAGAAATTAAAAAACGATAATATTTTACGAGAGGGACTGTATTGTATCATACAGTCTCTTTTTTCCTTGCAAGTAAGAATCGATTTTCGAGATTTGTCAAGGACAAAGCAGGCGTGAAAACAAAGAGAATTGTCCTAGACAAAGGTTCTCAAGGACAAAACTGGGGTGAAAACAATCAGATATGTCCTAGACAAGAGGAAAACATTTATTTCTAGCAGCAAATTGCTTATAAAAGGTGAAATACTGCTTATAAATTGGGGAAATTCTCAATCCTAACTAGACCAGATACTACACGGATAATTCAAATTAGTTCAAATGGGTAGAAAAATTACGTATAATCAAATTAGCGAGTTTTATAAGGAGTATTTTGAGTGATCTATATAAATGCAAATAAAAATAACGAGGTGATGGTATGAAAACGTTGAATGAGTGGTTTGAAAAAGGAATGGATTATAGAGCGTATGTAGATCAAATGACGACAAATCAAGAAAACATGCTCTCGATTTATAATCGGTTTCAACTAAACAAGGAACAGATAGAGACGATGAATCAGTTGCAATCAAGAAAACTACGGGCAATTGCTATTACGGAAGACTGGTGTGGGGACGCGATGCTCAATAATCCAGTATTGATGAAAATTGCTGAAGCTGCTGGAATTGAAGTTCGTTACCTTCTTCGGGATCAAAATCTTGAATTAATGGATCAATATTTAACAAACGGAACATCAAGATCGATTCCTATTTATATATTTTTAGATGAAGAAGGAAATGAATTTGCTGTCTGGGGACCACGGGCACCAGAAGTACAACAATTCGTTGATGACGAACGGGCAAAGTTACCTGAGAAGGAAGCTCCCGATTTTACGGAAAAACAAAAAGAAATGTATAAAAAGATGATAACATTCTTTTTAGAATATCAACAAGTATGGAAGGAAGTAGCAGATAGTATCATTGAAAAAATATCGAAGTAAGTTTGATTGTTGGAATTTGATTAGCAGTTAAAAAATTTTAGCGTACGAATTTACAGACTACATTCAGTGCGATCATACTACTGACAACATTTGGAGGGGATGATAAAGATGGAATCTATTACGTTAAATAACGGGTTAAAAATGCCACAATTAGGTTTTGGTGTATGGCAAGTTCCGGACGAAGAAGCAACTCCTGCCGTTAAAAAGGCACTTGAAGCTGGTTATCGTTCAATTGATACAGCAATGATTTACAAGAATGAAGTTGGAGTAGGAAAAGCGCTAAAGGAAAGTGGTGTACCACGTGAAGAGCTTTTCATTACAACAAAAGTGTGGAACAGTGATCACGGTTATGACAATGCATTAAAAGCTTTTGATGCAAGCCTTGACCGCTTAGGATTGGATTACGTTGATCTTTATTTAGTCCATTGGCCAACACCAAAATTTGATCAATATATTGATACATACAAAGCGTTAGAGAAGATTTATCAAGATGGCCGAGCAAAAGCGATTGGTGTATGTAATTTTGATATTGAGCATTTGGAAAGATTGCTCAGCGAATGTGAAGTTGTTCCAGTCGTTAACCAAGTAGAACGCCATCCATATTTCCAACAACAAAAGCTTCATGACTACTGTAAAAAGCATAATATTGTTCTTGAAGCGTACAGTCCATTAATGAATGGAAAAGATGTTTTGAATGACCAAACGATTAAAGCAATTGCTGAAAAGTACAGAAAAACACCAGCTCAAGTCATTCTTCGCTGGCATCTACAAACTGGTGTCATTGCGATACCAAAATCGGTTACACCATCACGCATTGAGGAAAACTTCCATGTATTTGATTTTGAATTAACTGCAGAAGATATGGAAAAAATTGCAGCACTAGATAAAAATTTACGGATTGGTGCCGTGCCAAATGAATTTCATATGAGATAATGTCCAGTTCCTAGGGTGTCATCTGAGTTTGGATGGCACTTATTTATTTACTAATAGAGACGTTATGTGAGGTTGTCAATTACTATTTGCGGGCGTATACTAATTCCATATGATATTTTAAACATTGTTTTACTTCTTATTAGGGGGATCAAAATGAACCATGGTAGTTATCGAGACACTTGGGTTGAAATATCCCTAGATGCCGTACAACATAATGTAAAGAAATTTCTTGATTATATCCATTCGGAAACTAAATTTTGTGCTGTTGTAAAAGCGGATGGTTATGGACATGGAGCAATTGAAGTTGCAAAAGCAGCTCTAGAAGCTGGGGCAAGTTATTTAGCTGTGGCATTTTTAGATGAGGCAATCGAACTACGTCAAGCAGGTATTAAGGCCCCAATCCTAATTCTCGGTTACACACCTAGAAATGCCGTCAAAGAAGCTATACTCAACGATATTGCAATAACCGTTTTTACAAGAGATGTATTAGATACCATTCAGTGCGTTGCAGAAGAAAGCAAAAAGAAAGCACGAGTTCATATAAAAGTAGATACAGGTATGTCCCGAATTGGCGTAAATAATAAAGAAGAGACTTTAAATTTAATTCAATCGATTACGTCTGACTATGTAGAAGTGGAAGGAATCTTTACACATTTTGCCGATGCGGACAATACTGATTTAACTTATACGAATAAACAATATAAAAAGTTTAGTGAAGTAATAAATTTCTTAGGTAAACATGGAATCAACATACCAATTAAACATTGTTGTAATAGTGCCGCGACAATCGCACTTCCAGAATGGCATATGGATATGGTTCGAGTCGGAATTAGTCTTTATGGGTTATATCCAGCTGAACACTTGGAGGAAAAAATTGATTTAACACAAGTGATGAGTTTAAAAACAAAACCTATTTATATAAAAGAAGTGGCAGCAAGTCAACCGATAAGTTATGGTTGTACGTATGCACCAAGTTGCACATCTCTCATTGCAACGATACCGATTGGCTATGCCGATGGTTTTTCCCGAGCGCTATCAAATAAAGGCCATGTTACGGTTAAAGGAAAAAAAGTGCCAATTGTTGGACGCGTATGTATGGACCAATCTATGATCGACGTGACGAATGTGGAAGATGTAAATGAAAATGATTATGTGACTATTTTTGGTGACCCTAAGAAAGGTTACATTTCCTTAGATGAAGTAGCAGAACAAATGAACACAATACACTATGAGACAACTTGTTTAATTGGGAAACGTGTTCCGAGAATCTATATAAAAACAGGGAAGTAGTTGTAGTAGGTTTAAATAATAATAGAGAATATGTAGGTCTAGTTTATTAAAGGAAACTAGGCCCTGTATGTATTTGGGCGAAACTTTTTTGAAATTGAATACGATTATTCGTGCTTGATTGAGTGGCTAGACAGCCCTATATTATGTTGCAAGCTTTATCTTTCACATCTACAGCTAATTTTGCATCTTCTCTTCCATCTATCGAAAACGGTCGCAATTTGTCCTCCATTGGTAGGATTGATTGGAAACAGCCTTCACTCATTTAGTACATGTGGTTTAATCATACGGTTCTTGCAGACATTCGAGCACTTCCTATAATTCTATCTATAATAATCATACTCAAGTATTTAAAAAAATCAGTCGAGATGCAAAAATGATAGCAATAAAAAGGAGAAAAGGCCCTAGCTCGGTCGTTCATCGAGGAATTTTAAGTCGATTTTATTTGCGTTGTATAACTGTTTCATATATCATGATTAGTAGTTGAATCAAACTTATAAATGGATGATGATATATGAAAAGAGCGAGAATTATTTATAACCCAACTTCAGGAAGGGAACTATTCAAGCGACATTTACCTGAAGTTCTTGAAAAATTAGAAAGAGCTGGCTATGAAACATCTTGTCACGCAACAACTGGACAAGGAGATGCAACTAGAGCAGCCAAAATAGCTGTCGAACGAAAATATGATATTGTTATTGCTGCTGGTGGAGATGGGACATTAAATGAAGTAGTCAATGGAATGGCAGAACAACCCTATCGCCCGAAATTGGGACTCATTCCTGTTGGGACGACGAATGACTTTGCAAGAGCACTCCATATTCCTCGTGATGTTCTTGGAGCAACCGATATTATTGTTCAAGGACAAACAGTGCCAGTTGATATTGGCCGGATGAATGAAAAATATTTTATCAATATTGCTGGTGGCGGACGTTTAACCGAATTAACGTATGAAGTACCGAGTAAATTAAAAACAATGTTAGGTCAATTAGCATATTATTTAAAAGGGATTGAAATGTTACCGTCCATTAAAGCTTCTGAAATTCGCTTGGAGTATGATGGAAAATTGTTTGAAGGGGAAGCTATGTTATTTTTAATAGCACTAACGAATTCTGTTGGTGGTTTTGAAAAATTAGCGCCAGATGCATCCATTAATGACGGTTATTTCACTATGCTAATCTTAAAGAAGACAAACCTTGCTGAATTTATTCGCGTTGTAACAATGGCTATCCGTGGGGAACATATTAACGACCCAAATGTCATTTACACAAAAGCAAACCATATTAAAGTTTCGTCACCACAAGAAGTGTTAATAAATCTTGACGGTGAGCTTGGTGGGTCTGCACCATGTGAATTTCAAAATTTATATCGTCATTTTGAAGTTTTTGCTCCGATAAATGAACTACGGGCAGAAGATAAAGTTGATATTTAATTAATCAATCAGTGGGAATAATAAGATACCCCACTGATTTCTTTATGTTTTTATAGAAAAAATATTGCCAACTCCTATTTCGTTAGGGACTTTGATATAGTTATATCTGGATTATATAATGGAGAAAACGAATAAAGGTGGAAATTATGAAACAACAAATACCAGTGAAGAAAAATGATTACATAGATGTTGACTTTATTGATTTAACTCATGAAGGTCAAGGAGTAGCAAAAATTAATAGCTTTCCAATCTTTGTACCAGGTGGACTGCCTGGCGAGCGGGCACAAATTAAAGTACTTAATGTAAAGAAAAATTATGGTTATGGAAAATTAATCGAGATGAAGGAAAGAAGTCCGTATCGAATCGATATCCCAAAAACGGAGATAAATAAGTATGGTGGATGCCAACTTCAACATATGTCTTATGAAGGTCAACTTCAATTTAAACAAAATCGAGTGACACAAGCACTAACCCGAATTGGAAAATTAACAGATGTACAAATTCATCCGATTATCGGCATGGATGAGCCATTTCACTATCGAAATAAAGCCCAAGTGCCTGTTGGCGAAAAAGATGGTCGATTAATCTCGGGATTTTATAAGCCTCGTACCCACGAAATTATCGATACAGATGAAAGTGTCATTCAAATTGAAGCAATTAACGAGGCCATTCGAGTAGTAAAACGAATTTGTGATGAGCTCGGTATAGAAGCGTATCATGAAGAAAAACATACAGGTGTGTTAAGAAATATTATGGCTCGCTTCGGGAAACAAACAGACGAGTTAATGATTGTTCTCATAACGAAGACAGAAAAACTTCCACATCGACAGGAGATTATTGATAGAATCGTTACTGCACTACCAAATGTCAAATCAATTGTACAAAATATAAATTCGAAGCGGACGAATGTTATTTTAGGTGATATAACGACAGTCTTATGGGGGAGTGATGTGATTTACGATTATATTGGTGACGTGAAGTTTATGATTTCTCCGCTGTCGTTCTATCAAGTGAACCCTGTACAGACAAAGGTTCTTTATGATAAAGCACTCGAGTATGCGAATTTAACCGGTGAAGAAATCGTAATTGATGCGTATTGTGGAATTGGGACCATTTCTTTATTTCTAGCACAAAAAGCGAAAAAAGTGTATGGAGTAGAAGTTGTGCCAGATGCGATTGAGGATGCAAAGAAAAATGCCGAATTGAATGGGATCCATCATGTAGAATTTGCTGTTGGTGAGGCAGAAACGGTTATTCCTAACTGGGCTAAGGAAGGAATTCACGCAGATGTAATTGTCGTCGATCCTCCACGAAAAGGCTGTGCTGAAACATTGCTTGAAACGATAATAGAAATGAAACCAAAACGAGTCGTCTACGTCAGTTGTAACCCGGCAACACTCGCCCGAGACCTCCAAATTTTAGAAAACAACGGATTTAAAACAATCGAAGTGCAACCCGTTGATATGTTTCCACAAACGATGCATGTGGAGGTGATAGTGAAGCTTGTTTTGAAAGGTACAGCTGTGTAAACTGTACCTAATGTTATCTTAAGGTGCGAGATTGTAGTGGATTTTAATCACGCCATCTTGAATAGGCTACACTTAACTGGACAGAAAAATTAAGGTGTAAGTAGACTAAGAGCTAAAATTGGGTATAATGCTAAAAAGCATAAAAGAACGGTACTAGAAACTTTATCCGGAGGGGCGGGCATGATAGCCTTGATTGGCGATGCCGATGTTTGTGACATCTGGCCTCTCGGCTGGGAACTCATGCCCGTAGAGGATCCGTGTCAAGTTTCGAAATATTTCCACTGTTTAGCTAGTCTACTACCATCTTATTCAGTTAAGGGACTTTACAATGAAAAGGGAAAGACGAACATTTACCGATGAATTTAAAGCCCAAATGGTTAAGTTATATGAGAGCGGAAAGCCTAGAAAAGATATTATTAGTGAATATGATTTAACCCTTTCGGCTTTTGATAAATGGATAAAGCAAAGTCAAATTTCTGGTTCTTTTAAAGAAAAGGACAATCGTACACCGGAAGAAAACGAATTAATTGTACTTCGCAAAGAAAATAAACGACTTTTGCTGGAGAATGATATTTTAAAGCAAGCCGCGCTGATACTAGGACGAAAGTAAATGTGATCAAAAGTAACCGGCACAAATACTCGATATCAGCAATGTGCGATGTCCTACAAGTTTCTAGAAGTACCTATTACTATGAGGCTAAAGAACAGGAAAAGTCAGAAGATGAATTGGTCGCTGCCATTATTGATATCTTTCATAAGAGTCGCCAAAATTATGGGACACGAAAAATAAAGGTAGAGTTGAAAAAACGCGGTATGGACGTGTCAAGAAGACGTATCGGTAGAATTATGAAAGATAATGGCTTAGTGTCAAAATATACAGTTGCTCAATTTAAACCTCATATAGATAAAACAAATGAATCTGAAATAAAAAATGAAGTAAATAGAGAATTTAAACAACAAGATCCACTTGCAGTAGTGGTTAGCGATTTAACATATGTGAGAGTTGAGAAAAAATGGCATTACATATGTTTATTTGTTGATCTCTATAATAGGGAAGTCATCGGTTCTAGTGCTGGTCCAAATAAGGATGCAGAATTAGTGTATCATGCTTTATCAACAATTAAAGTTGATTTAAGACAGATACAAATGTTCCATACCGATCGTGGCCGTGAATTTAAAAACAAGATTATTGATGAAGCTCTTGAAACGTTTGGCATTAAACGTTCATTAAGCATGAAAGGTTGTCCGTATGATAATGCAGTTGCCGAAGCTACGTTTAAAATTATTAAGACAGAGTTTGTTAAAGGGAAAGTTTTTGAATCATTAGATCAATTAAGAGTGGAATTAGCTGATTATGTACATTGGTTTAATCACATTCGAATTCATAGAACACTTGATTATCTAAGTCCAGTCGATTATAAAAATGAACACCTTAAAAAATTTGTTTAGTTTAGTGTTGACATACCAAAATAATGTTCTCGAGTACTATAAAATGATTATAGAATAGCTGTAATTTCTCCTCTCAAAAAAGATGTGGAAGAAATTAAGAGAGATGAAATAAGGGAATTCTACTCCAATGGAAAGTATGAGAGGAAGGTTTTGAGGTTTTAAAAGCAATTTCAAATCAAATAGAGCGGGGTAGTGTGGGTATTTGTGTAAGAAGGAAGGATTTCCTTTACCCGAAGGGCTTTGTTCAACATAGTAGACTTTCATCTAATATCTTTACTTTTGGATTGACATACCCGGGGCTCAAATTACCTTGGATTATGCATATAATTAATACTAGGTAGGGCCAGAAAAAATTTTATATTTTAAAAATACATATAAGGAATTTTCACTGTGATTGGATGTAGATAAATTTTGCTTGAGTGATTGTAAACTTCTATGAACGTACAAAGTTCCTAAATTATGTTAGAATCAATAGTATAAAAGTATCGTTTATAGGAGGAGCAAGTATGACAGTTAAGGCAGACATAGATTTTCAAAGAGATTTATTTGATGCAGCCAATAATACCATAATAGAATTATCCAAGCTGCTGACGTTGTTAGGATGATGCTACAAATGCAAATGGAAGTTGATGAAGAAGCAAAACAAAGACAGGCTTTGGGCTTATCTGATGAAGAAATTGAGTTTTACAAGGTAATAACTTCATTGGAATTGGACGACTTCGATAATCAATTTATAACTGACTTGATTCACAAAATTGTAAGAGAAGTTAAAAAGCAGCTTGAATTTATAACAAATGCTGTGATGAAACAGGCTGAGGAACAATATAGAGATTGGCCATTAAATGCATGAGGTAAATTATTAAATTTGAATAGTAGTTTATAAGCTTGTAATTATCTTTGGTTGGAAAGAAATTTGATTAAACATTTTAAGTTAGAGATTTTGTAAAATTGATCAAGAAGTAGCTATAGGCACTATAACAGAAAACTCCAATGAACTACTACTCCAACCCGTGCATGAAAAAAGCCTTTCACAGAAAAAAGAAGAAGGAAAGGGTATGAAAGGATGTCCAGATTTTTTTGTGAGAATTGTGGTTCTAAATTAAATGAAAATAGTAATTTTTGTCCTTCATGTGGACATAAGTTACAAAATGCTTCAAATAAAAGGAATGAAAGTGAGGAAATATTGTCTTTAAGTAGTTCATCTAAACGCAATATCATAAATACAATATTGTTTATTTTAATTGCAATGTTTTCAGTATCTTTCTATATTGTTGTGTTTATGCTAGCGTTTAAATGGGAAGGTGTTATAAATGCAATCTATGAAGATTACGATGGTTCTTCGTTTGTTTTGTTTATTTTATTACCTTTAGGGTATTTACTTGGAATTATTATTATTTCCAAGTTGTTTAATAGCCTAAAGATTTCTAAACTATTTGTTAAAATTACGTTTCTTACAAGTCTTTTTATGATAATTACTTTTACCCTACATATTATATTCACAACATTTCTTTATTTCAATAGTGAAAAAGCCATAGAAGCAGTGATTAGCGATTTCCCTTCAGATGTAGGTCTTCATCAAGGTTCTATAGTAGAAGAAAGTCAAGGGGTACTTAAATCGAAGATAAATATTTTATTAATTAATATAGTAGCTGCTGTTGGTTATATTACGATTGTGCTAAGTAGGTACTTTAGGAAGCAATCGCTTGCATTTATACCTGGATTAAAATCCATATTCCATCAGCCTAATATTACAAAGTTCAAAGATGTTTTTAAACAATTAGACTAGGCTATATTTCAAACCAACACATTAATTTGGAGTAGTATTTTATAGTTTGTTATCGAAAAAATAGATTTTTGTAAGCTATAAAAGAGGTTTAGTGTGCTTTGTCGATTTCATTTTACATAAGTTTATAAATTATTTTTAAAAAACAAAGTGTTATAAAGGCTTAATGATCTATTTCGAACAGACCGCCAGAAAGATTTAAAAATAGTAATTCATTACGGGTATGGATTAAATGTTTATATGGATGGGCGGAAAATAAAACACTTTTCCCCTACTTCAAGGTTTTAATAATCATGCTTCCTATTCCTATAATGTTTTACGTGCAGAAAGAATAGGAAGTGAAGTTGCATTCATTTTGACCGAGGGATACTATTTCCCGAAATTAAAAATTATTAAACGATAAGCGTTTTGATAAAAGGGATAGTAGGAGGTAGGTGTAATATACTTGGAAAGTAAATGGTTTGTTGTGAATTTGTTGTAAAAATCTGTCAAGTTAAATGGCCAAAAAGTGACTGATGATCACGAAAGATTGGAAGAAGAGAAAGTAGAAATATTCGAAGAAAGGCACTTCCTTATTAAAGCAAAGAATCAGGAAAGCGCTCAATTAATCGGACATAACCTAGGCAATAAAAACGAACACTCTTATGAAAATATTTATAAACCTGAAATATTCATAGCTACAAATCCCATTTGATAAAATTTGTTAAATTAGTTGAACATAACGGTATTTAATTAAGAACCGTAGCCAATTCATAAAATAACTGAATTTTCAATAGAACAACTCTGGTATTTTGGGCATACTTCCCCCTTGACTGAAAAATTTATTTTTTTCAGTTATGAGAAGTATTCTATTGGTCATTCCAATTGTAGTTTTTGAATTCGATTCAGTACATCCCAAAAGAAATTTTGATACACAAAACTCGATGATAGTTTGAAGTAAAGGGATCTGCCTGATTTCACGACTTTACTTGCCGCTTTAATTAACCGAGTACGTATCGTATCAATTTGCATAGTTTTTTGACCTTCCGGAAAACAAAGAGTTCGTAACCAATTGGTCAAATTATATGCAAGAAGTGTTAACATCATTTTTACTTCGTTCACTAGAAAAGCGTGGCTATTCATATGATCAAAGTAAAAGCCATTTTTTGCTTCTTTGATATAGTTTTCCATCGTCCCTCTTTTTTGATAAGCTCGGACGATATCTTGAGGAAAAGCTAATTCAAAGTTAGTAACAAAAAAGGAATGGGTAAAGAACAGCTCACCTGCAGGACGTACCGATTGAATAATCACCCTTCTTGGTTTTGACCATGATTTTGCTTGGTAAATCGTTTCTTCATAATAGGTTTCCGTCTTGGAAACATCTAAAGGTGCGGAAGAAGGATGGTATTCCTTCGCTAAACTTTGTAGTTGTGAATTCGATTTCAACCGAATAATATACAAAACAGATTCTTCTTCACACAGATCGTATAATCCCGGAACAGCAAACCCACTATCTCCACGAAGAAACAGGGTAGTTTCCGGAAACATTTCGTTATAATGTTTAATGAGAGGCCGAATAAATTCCACCACACCATTTGATGTATAAACATTTCCGGGACGGAGTTGTGCTTTCAAAAAGTCACCAGTCGCACCATCAAAGGCGACTAATGGATGAAAACCCATCGTGCCATAATGAGTATTATATGACGAAGATTCTTGGTCCCCATATGTATCCGAATGAGTCGAATCCAAGTCGATAAATAACTCTTTCGATTGTCGAAAACAATGAATCTTATCAAGCATTTCTTGGTTAGCCAGATTTAATTGTTCAATTGAATCTTTATCAAATCGTGTATAAAAGCGAGACAAACTGGGCTGGGAAGCAAGTGTTGGAGTTTCAATGATTTCCTTAAACACAGGATCATGAGTCAACTGATCAGCCGCATCATCTTCCGCATACCCGGCAATGATTTGATAGACTTTTTGACGTAACAAGTTTTCATTTGAATGAAGATAATATTTCCTTGAATCGTTAAGTCTCAAGTACTTAACTAAAGTCTTTGAAAAACCAATTTTTTCATCGAATTCTCTAAAAAGAAACTCACCTGTATCGGAGGAAAGAGAACCTCCATCATTTGACAATTTAATTTTATGATTGAAATCAAGTGTTTTTTGCGTTAAAGTAACCATATAAAGAGTCCTTTCTGTTTGGTTTTTGTTTTGGTTACTTTAACTTTAACAGAAATGGATTCTTTTTTCATTTTTTTAATGAATTACAATAAAGCCGAAAAGGCTTGGTAATCCATAAGTTATAATAAGTTTCTGAATTTCTGTGAATAATTCAGGATAAAGAAACGGTTCATTGGCAATATGTAAAATTGTTAGATTGCTTTGAAATCATAGATGAGTTAGAAGACGGGGCGGAAATATATTCCCGTCATATCGTGTGCCCGCAAGGAACTACAACAGATGAAATGATTAAAAGGTACTTTCCTGAAGAATTAGTATTAAATGTTTTATGTAAAAAAATAAAGAATCTTACTTATGATTATTAAAATGGAATTGACTTGTTTCCATGAACGTACAATTAGTCGATATGTTTCCGCATACGACCATCTTGCTGAAAATCGAAAATACATCAATTCTATCAACTCGTCCATGTAGTGTGTGGTGTTGATAACAAGAAAGTAAAGACGGGAAAACCTTATAAATGCTAGGTTTCAAAAAATTAAAGTAAATCTAACAACTCGAATTTAACCTTTGATGTGTGTTTATGGAAATATATCGAGGGTGTATTTTTGGATGGAATTTTAGCCTAAAATTAATTACAGCAACAGCTTCTTATACAAGCAAAGTCTAAAAATGACTATGAAGATGTGGCTAATGAAATATACCACCTCCGTGAATTGAAGCAAAATTCACTGGTTGAAAATGCAGAGCGAGAAGGAAAAAGGCAACAAATCGCTGAAATGGCTGATTTCCCTGAATGAACAATCCTGCGAGTTCGAGGAATATAGTTAGTAGTTAGTAAGACGGCTTATTGAAAAAGTTACAGTATTTAATAATAAACTCACCGTTGAATTCAAATCAGTTGTTGAAATAGATTTATGAACACACCCTTCGTGACCTACCGTCAATCAGGAGATGCATGCTCTTGGTTGTCGGTTTTTTTCTTTTGCAAATCTACTAAGTTGGTAATGTATATATAATATCATTAACAATGTTGTTGATATTGTTATTATAAGGAGTGGACAATATGAGTGACATAAATAAATGGTCAGATAGAGCAATAATAGAAACAGAAAACCAGTATACGAGTGATGAAGATCTTCAGAAGATCACTGTTGATAAGTTGAAACCACATAATGCTCCTATCACCCTAACTGAGTATGATCCACATTGGTCAGAACTATTTGAACGGGAAGCTAGTCGGGTTCGTTCAATACTGGGAGACAAAATAATACAGTTGGAGCACGTGGGCTCAACCTCAGTACCGGGGCTGTGCGCAAAGCCAATTATAGACATGCTGATGGTTGTGAAGGACTCTGCTGACGAGCCTTCCTATGTCCCGGCTTTGGAGGCAGCTGGTTACATACTACGGGTTCGAGAGCCAGATTGGTTCGAGCATCGTCTGTTCAAAGGGCCTGATACTGATATCAACTTGCATGTGTTTAGTTCAGGCACATCTGAGATTGATAGAATGTTACACTTTCGAGATTGGTTGCGGTCTAATGAAGCAGACAGGGAAAAATATGCAAAAGTCAAGCAAGACTTAGCAAAGAAGAAATGGAGCCATGTTCAGAACTACGCTGATGCCAAAACATCGATAGTCCAGGAAATCATGGGACGGGCGAACTTAGGGGAGTAGCACAACCGCTTTATAAAGCCAGTATATTTACAATAGTTTACAGTTGTTAACAAAAAGATTAAACGTATTTGATTTGTATATACAATCTGTAATTGTATTAGTATTTAAGGAGAGCACAACATGAGTGATGTTAACGAGCTATTAGAAGAAGCTATCAAAGAAACTGAAAAACTGCAATGAAGGTGAAGTCTTTTTAATCAAGGGTCTATTTAAGGGGTATGTGTGGAACAGAATACCAAGAAAAGATCGGCTATTGCTCTTAACCGGGTTAGCAAATTGAATGGTAATCTAAAGGCTATTGACTTCATCAAATCAGCAAAAATATAAAAAGGTTTAACTTTTAAAGGAGATTGAGCTATTAGCATCCTTGTCTTGCCCGAGATGCGGAAGATACAGTAACTATGGTTCTGTGGGATTGATATTCCAAAAACATATATGAAAGGCGGTGAATCCATGTTAAGTATGGAGGAATGCATTGACCGCAAAGTAAAGCATTGGAGCTTCACAATCCATATCCTATTGTCGGTACGGAAATTAATAAAATATTTGGAGATAAGGTATTGTTTGAAAATGCATCTTTTCAAATTCTGCTAGGAGCAAAGGTTGAAATTATCGGTGGTAATGGAACAGGGAAAACAACTTTAATCCAGATGATCTTAAACCATGAAGATGGAATTTCTATTTCACCTAAGGCAAAAATAGGATATTTTGCACAAAATCGTTACAAGTACAACAGCAATCAGAAAGTCCTGGAGTTTATGCAGGAGGATTGTGATTATAGTGTCTCAGAAATTCGTTCAGTGCTAGCATCAATGGGGCTTAAACAAAACGATAATGGAAAAAGCTCATCTGTTTTAAGTGGCGGAGAAATTATTAAATTGTTGCTAGCTAAAATGCTTATGGGTAGATATAACATCCTACTAATGGATGAACCGAGCAACTTCCTTGACATACCAAGCTTAGAGGCCTTGGAAATACTAATGAAGGAGTATGCTGGAACGATAGTGTTTATTACCCATGACAAACGGTTACTTGATCATGTGGCTGATGTGATTTATGAAATCAAAGATAAGAAATTAAACTTAGTCCGATAATTATTTTACTTTTCGTATGATAGATTGTAAGTGGGCCAGTGAAAGAGATTATGGATTTTATCTAAACGCTAAGTAGGTTCCCTTTCCATAGAAATATACGTAAAGCATAGGGAACATATTGCAAAAAAGGCATATCTCGGTATGAGATATAGCTTTTGATATTGAAAGGAGTAATTCAGTATGATAGATAATATTATTCAATCAGTGACAGAAAAATTATCTTCTTTGCCTTGCATAGAAGGTATTGTATTGGGAGGCTCACGTGCAAGAGGGACTCATACAGCGGATTCTGATATAGATTTCGGAATCTATTACAATTCAGAATCATTTGACCTGAATGCTATTAATCAACTTGCTACAGAGTTGGATGATGAGCATAGAAGCAACCTTGTTGTACCTCCCGGATCGTGGGGTGATTGGGTTAATGGCGGTGGGTGGTTAGTCATAAACGGGTATCATGTTGACTTGATTTTACGTGATATAAAACGGGTGGAACAAATAATGAAAGATACAGAGCAAGGAATTGTTACGACCAATTATCAGACGGGGCATCCCCATGGATATATTAGCGCCATGTATCGTGGAGAATTGGCAATCAGCAAAGTACTTTATAATAAAAATAGCATATTTAATGAAATGAAGAAAAAAGCAGAAACTTATCCTACTGCTCTAAAGAAGAGCTTGATAAACTTCTTTATGTTTGAAGCTGAGTTCTCTTTAATGTTTGTAAAAGCAAATGCAGGAACAGATGATAAATATTATATTGCTGGCCATGTTTTTCGTATAGTTTCATGTTTAAATCAAGTATTATTTGCATGTAATAATGCTTATTGTATAAACGAAAAGAAAGCTATCAAACTGCTTGAAACTTTTGAACATAAGCCAGAAAAATATGCCAAAAAGGTTAATCGTATTTTTGAAGTACTCGGTCTTTCCCTTATTGAATGTTACGATATGACCGATAAGCTTTATAATGAAGTGAAACAAATAGCATCGGTAACAAATAACTTTTGAAATATGGGGATGTAGATAATATGCCATCAATCTCTATTTTAGATATTGGATTGACTCAAAAAGATATTAAATTAATTCGAGAGGAAACAGAAAGAACAAATGAAGCTAATAAGCTCATAGAGTTTGGAGCCTTTGATGTGACCTATAAAGGAAAACAGAAGGGGATTTTAATAAGTCAATAAACTTGGTTGTACATAACTATTCACAGTTTGAAATGAAATATTTTACTCCAAAAAATAGTAATTTTAAAATGTAGATTAAACTAAACGTAAAATAATCCCCTCCATAAGAGGTAGAAGTTATTTTATGTTTACAACTCACAGCACCTTATAGTCAAAAATACTATTGATAATAGGATAAAAGTAAAAATATGAGTTTCGTAGTGAAACTAAATTTTAGCTAGAATGAAAGAAGGTTCATTACACGGATAAGGAAAAGGTAAGAGAAGGGGAAACAGAAAAAAGAAGAATCTGTAAAGAAAAGATGAATAATTGATAAAAAAGAGTACAATCAGTTTTTATACGAGTATGATTTTTGGATTCATGTATACATGAAATTGTATTATTGTTGAGGAAAGTTGGGGGTTTCGATGAAGAACTGAAACATCCAATATGTATGCATGGTAAACACTATCGTCCGCCTGAAGATATTGACGGTGAAGGTGGTTACAAAGAGCTTTTAAATATCATCAATGATCCAAATCATGTAGCATATGATGAAATACTTTCATGGGCAAAAAAGGACACCGGTGGTAGAAAGTTTGATACAGAGTATTTTTATAAAGCAGAGATAAATCGCAAATTAGCGAAAATCAATTTCTAATAGATAAAATCATGTACTGTAAGTGGGGAAGAGAAAAAAATCATGAATAAAAAAGAAGATATTTTAAATGCTTGGATAAACGATAGAGCAATTGTCCGAAGGTTCTATAGATAAAAAGGATGAAAAATTAAACACATTGACTACAAAGCCAAATGATTGGTTTAATTTCTTTTTAGAGTTTCTAAATGAACAACTACAAAAAAGTTCAGAGAAGGATTTTGAGAAATCAGGATTAGTGTTGTATTTCAACATTTTTAACTTCCAAGAAGTAATTGATATTCTAAGGAAAAAATATAATATTCCAGCGACTGACGAAGAGACAAGCAATTCTGATAAATTCACATTTTGTTTGTACTTTGATAAAGAATTAAATTTTGTTGAAGAAGAGTTTTTTCTTACGATGAGTGGATATGTTCGGGCTAACGGTGAACTTCCAAAGAAATTCATGGAAATAGAAAACAAATTTCGCAAAGTGGATGAGGGGTGTCTTTAACACTAGTGGAGACAGTGCAACTGCATCAGTCGCTGACTTAGATAGGGCCCTTAAGTCAGATCTGAAAAAAGAAGATTTAGCAGATTTTTTCAATGAAAATAAAGAGGGAAAGCTGACAAAGACAAAAACAATTTATATGATTTACTCTATGATGTCTGATTACGGGACCCATAGGAACGAGAATACTATTGAATTGCCAACAGTTGAAGACGCGCTGTTTTGTTTGAGATTAACAGATAGTATTTTATTTTGGGTATATTCAAAAAACCAATAGTGATTTTTTATTAGTGAAGGGGTGGATAAAATATGTCCGACGTAAAAAATGCATATGATCAGATTATAGATTTCATGAATAATGAAACAGAAAAAACATTATTGCTACGAGGTATTGCTGACAAGGAAAAGCATCAGGCTCTTCTTAAAGCCTTAAATGCCCAAGGGAATTTGAAAGGGCTGATTAATCTAATTCATACATCAAAAGATGGAATGGAGAACTTCTTCCGTTGGGCGGAACTCTATAAGGTTAACGTACCGAAGAAATATGGACAAGGAATGAAATTATCAAATCTAACAATTTTCTTTGATAATTTAACCACTAAAAGCAATAGTGAAAAATACGATGATTATGCGTTTGACTTTATGATTATATGGCCGATTCAAAGTGTAACAAAAAATGAAAAAGAAATTCAGATGTTAAAAGAAATGGCTAAACGTCAAAAAACCAAAAAAATCACATATCTTACAATTAAGGAGCCTTGGTACAATCCAGATTCTTTAGAACCTATTGCCGATCGGGTGATAAAACTGGACTGTGAGAATGATGACCCAAAAGAATATCAGAGAATTTTGGCTGCCTATGAAGAGGATATGAAAAGGCGCAAGTGCTAAATATACCTAACCTATTTAGGTGGTGTAATTGGGCACAATTATTATTCAGACTAGGCATAAATTCTTATTTGTAAAGCGAAGTATTTACATCTTATGCCGTGGTTTAATTGAAAAATATGAATAAAGATTTTTTCAGGAGAGAACAAATGAAAGATTTCTTAAATGAAATTCGAAGACCAATTAGTATATCGCTATCAAGAAAATTTTTATATTCAACTTTAATGTTTATCGCGGGGGTTATTTTAGGCCTAGTTTCCAAGATGCTTGAAACAACCCTAAGTAATTCATTACCCTATTTTCTAGAAGTGTTAGATTTAAGAAACTTCTTTTCTCGTATGGGGGTTTGGATTTTCCTTGCGGTGTTAATATCTGTATATAGCAAATCACCTGTCAGGTCTGCCATAAATGTATTTTTGTTTTTTGTGGGTATGGTAGGTAGCTATTATTTATACACAGTTTTGGTAGCTGGCTTTTTTCCTAGATCATATATGATAATTTGGATTATAATGACTTGTATTTCACCATTTATGGCTTTTATGTGTTGGTATGCAAAAGGGAAAGGTATAATTGCTATTTCTCTTTCATCTATAATTTTTATGTTTATTTCAAGACAGGCTTTTGTATTTGGGTTTTGGTATTTTGATATTAGAAATAATTTGGAATTGTTACTTTGGATAGCCACAATTTTTGTTTTATATCAGTCTCCAAAACAAATAATCAAGGTGGTGACTATAGGATTGATTCTCTATTTCCTCACCGCTCAAATCAACTTATTTTGGGGAATGTTGTAGGTCTCTATCTATACATTATTCTTTTAATGCGAATATAGTGGATATGTTCCCGTCTACCGATAGCACCAAAAACGCAGTGGATATGTTTCCGAGAACGGACAGGTTCAAATGACATTCATCCTGTCCTCTCANACTATTGAATTGCCAACAGTTGAAGACGCGCTGTTTTGTTTGAGATTAACAGATAGTATTTTATTTTGGGTATATTCAAAAAACCAATAGTGATTTTTTATTAGTGAAGGGGTGGATAAAATATGTCCGACGTAAAAAATGCATATGATCAGATTATAGATTTCATGAATAATGAAACAGAAAAAACATTATTGCTACGAGGTATTGCTGACAAGGAAAAGCATCAGGCTCTTCTTAAAGCCTTAAATGCCCAAGGGAATTTGAAAGGGCTGATTAATCTAATTCATACATCAAAAGATGGAATGGAGAACTTCTTCCGTTGGGCGGAACTCTATAAGGTTAACGTACCGAAGAAATATGGACAAGGAATGAAATTATCAAATCTAACAATTTTCTTTGATAATTTAACCACTAAAAGCAATAGTGAAAAATACGATGATTATGCGTTTGACTTTATGATTATATGGCCGATTCAAAGTGTAACAAAAAATGAAAAAGAAATTCAGATGTTAAAAGAAATGGCTAAACGTCAAAAAACCAAAAAAATCACATATCTTACAATTAAGGAGCCTTGGTACAATCCAGATTCTTTAGAACCTATTGCCGATCGGGTGATAAAACTGGACTGTGAGAATGATGACCCAAAAGAATATCAGAGAATTTTGGCTGCCTATGAAGAGGATATGAAAAGGCGCAAGTGCTAAATATACCTAACCTATTTAGGTGGTGTAATTGGGCACAATTATTATTCAGACTAGGCATAAATTCTTATTTGTAAAGCGAAGTATTTACATCTTATGCCGTGGTTTAATTGAAAAATATGAATAAAGATTTTTTCAGGAGAGAACAAATGAAAGATTTCTTAAATGAAATTCGAAGACCAATTAGTATATCGCTATCAAGAAAATTTTTATATTCAACTTTAATGTTTATCGCGGGGGTTATTTTAGGCCTAGTTTCCAAGATGCTTGAAACAACCCTAAGTAATTCATTACCCTATTTTCTAGAAGTGTTAGATTTAAGAAACTTCTTTTCTCGTATGGGGGTTTGGATTTTCCTTGCGGTGTTAATATCTGTATATAGCAAATCACCTGTCAGGTCTGCCATAAATGTATTTTTGTTTTTTGTGGGTATGGTAGGTAGCTATTATTTATACACAGTTTTGGTAGCTGGCTTTTTTCCTAGATCATATATGATAATTTGGATTATAATGACTTGTATTTCACCATTTATGGCTTTTATGTGTTGGTATGCAAAAGGGAAAGGTATAATTGCTATTTCTCTTTCATCTATAATTTTTATGTTTATTTCAAGACAGGCTTTTGTATTTGGGTTTTGGTATTTTGATATTAGAAATAATTTGGAATTGTTACTTTGGATAGCCACAATTTTTGTTTTATATCAGTCTCCAAAACAAATAATCAAGGTGGTGACTATAGGATTGATTCTCTATTTCCTCACCGCTCAAATCAACTTATTTTGGGGAATGTTGTAGGTCTCTATCTATACATTATTCTTTTAATGCGAATATAGTGGATATGTTCCCGTCTACCGATAGCACCAAAAACGCAGTGGATATGTTTCCGAGAACGGACAGGTTCAAATGACATTCATCCTGTCCTCTCAAGCCATGTGGAGTGTGTGGTGTTGATAACAAGAAAGTAAAGACAGGAAAATCTTGTAAATGCTAGGTTTCAAAAAATAAAAGTAAATCCATCAACTCGACTTTAACCTTCGATGTGTGTCTATGGAAACATATCGAGGGTATCTTTTTATGTAAAATTTTAGCCTAAAATTAGGGTTGAGTTGACAGAATAGATAAATGCTTAGGGTTGTGGAGATAGGATGGATGTAAATTTTTAATGCAGGTACATTGCAATAACCATGGGTGTAGGTCTATTGTTAGGCGATATGTCAGTCGCTTGGAGGAATATGATGAACAGTTAGTAAGGCGACTTATTGAGAAAGTAACGATATATGAAGATAAGCTCACCGTTGAATTCAAGTCTGGGATTGAGATTGACGAAGAGATATAGAATATTAACCGCCAATTAGGGGCTAGCACCCTTTGGCGGTTAATATTGGATTTTTTTAATTTTAAAGTTGCTTAAAACGACTTGTTGTGTTAAAATATACGCTGATACAAATAAGAATTTAGGAGGAACCGAAACTATGACAGCCTCAATGCGTTTAAGATAAGCTGGCAATAAAAAAAGCAGAATCTATCCCCGATGATAGGCTTTTTTGTTGTGCTTATTTATACGATATTGAGCATTCATTAGTTACGGTGAGGATATAGGTCATTTAACTATACCTTTATTTAACTATGTCTTTATTATGAATGTTTCCATATTGTATGTATGCAGACCAAAAGCCACATTGTGGATTTAGGCCTGCATTTTTTATTGCCTAGAATGCTATTCAAAATAGAAATTCAAGCAAAATAATATGCAGGAGATAATATAAATGGAAAAATACAACAATTGGAAACTTAAGTTTTATACAATATGGGCAGGGCAGGCAGTATCATTAATCACTAGTGCCATCCTGCAAATGGCGATTATTTTTTACCTTACAGAAAAAACAGGATCTGCGATGGTCTTGTCTATGGCTTCACTTGTAGGTTTTTTACCCTATGCGGTCTTTGGACCAGCCATTGGTGTATTAGTGGATCGTCATGATAGGAAGAAGATAATGATTGGTGCTGATTTAATTATCGCAGCAGCTGGGGCCGTGCTAGCTATTGTTGCATTGTATATGGAGTTACCTATCTGGATGGTTATGGTCGTATTGTTTATCCGTAGCATTGGAACAGCTTTTCATACCCCGGCTCTCAATGCGGTTACGCCACTTTTAGTACCAGAAGAACAGCTTACGAAATGTGCAGGCTATAGTCAGTCTTTGCAGTCTATAAGCTATATTGTTAGTCCGGCGGTTGCAGCATTGTTATATTCTGTTTGGGAATTAAATGCTATTATTGCCATCGATGTATTGGGTGCTATGATTGCGTCTATTACGGTAGCAATTGTACGTATTCCTAAGCTAGGCGATCAAGTGCAAAGCTTGAAACCAAATTTCATAAGAGAAATGAAAGAAGGAATGGCTGTACTACGGCAAAATAAAGGATTATTTGCTTTATTACTCGTTGGAACATTATATATGTTTGTTTATATGCCCATAAATGCATTATATCCTTTAATCACTATGGAATATTTTAATGGTACACCGATGCATATTTCTATTACGGAGATTGCTTATGCCTCTGGTATGTTGATAGGGGGTCTATTATTAGGGTTATTTGGGAATTACCAAAAGCGAATCTTATTAATAACGGCATCAATTTTTATGATGGGGATAAGCTTAACCATTTCAGGATTACTTCCTCAAAGTGGATTTTTCATATTTGTAGTCTGCTGTGCAATAATGGGGCTTTCGGTGCCATTCTATAGCGGTGTGCAAACAGCTCTTTTTCAGGAGAAAATTAAGCCTGAATATTTAGGACGTGTATTTTCTTTGACCGGAAGTATCATGTCACTTGCTATGCCAATTGGGTTAATTCTTTCTGGATTCATTGCTGATAGAATCGGTGTAAATCATTGGTTTTTACTATCAGGTATTTTAATTATTGGCATTGCAATAGTTTGCCCAATGATAACTGAGATTAGAAAATTAGATTTAAAACAAAATTCATAGGAGGGCCATTTTTATGTATTTAATTTTCATGTAATTTTTCCTGCTAAAATCGCAGGGTTTTCCCTGCGTACAAGCAAATGAAAACATGCGATTATAGACAGGAGGAAAATGTTATGGAATTGATATTAAAAGCAAAAGACATTCGTGTGGAATTTAAAGGACGCACTTGTTTAGATATAGATGAATTAGAAGTGTATGATTATGACCGTATTGGTTTAGTAGGAGCAAATGGTGCAGGAAAAAGCACGTTACTCAAGGTACTTTTAGGAGAATTAACTCCCCCAGGATGTAAAATGAATCGTCTGGGTGAACTTGCCTATATCCCTCAGTTGGACGAAGTAACTTTGCAGGAGGAGAAAGATTTTGCACTTGTGGGTAAGCTCGGTGTTGAGCAATTAGATATACAGACCATGAGCGGTGGTGAAGAAACAAGACTTAAAATAGCACAGGCCTTATCGGCACAGGTTCATGGTATTTTAGCGGATGAACCTACGAGCCATTTAGACCGTGAAGGAATTGATTTTCTAATTGGACAGCTAAAATATTTTACAGGTGCACTGTTAGTTATTAGCCATGACCGCTATTTTCTTGATGAGGTAGTAGATAAAATATGGGAACTGAAAGATGGCAAAATCACTGAGTATTGGGGAAACTATTCTGATTATCTTCGTCAGAAAGAGGAAGAACGCAAGAGCCAAGCTGCAGAATACGAACAATTTGTTGCGGAACGTGCCCGATTGGAAAGGGCTGCGGAGGAAAAGCGAAAACAGGCTCGTAAAATAGGACAGAAGGCAAAAGGTGCTTCAAAGAAAAAAAGTACTAAAGGCGGAGGGCGTTTAGCTCATCAAAAATCAATAGGAAGTAAGGAAAAAAAGATGCATAATGCCGCTAAATCCCTAGAACATAGGATTGCGGCCTTAGGAAGTGTAGAAGCTCCAGAAGATATTCGTAGGATTCGTTTCAGGCAAAGTAAAGCATTGGAGCTCCACAATCCATATCCTATTGTCGGTAAGGAAATTAATAAAATATTTGGAGATAAGGTACTGTTTGAAAATGCATCTTTTCAAATTCCGCTTGGAGCAAAAGTGGCGTTAACTGGTGGTAATGGAACCGGAAAAACAACTTTAATCCAAATGATCTTAAACCATGAAGATGGAATTTCTATTTCACCTAAGGCAAAAATAGGTTACTTTGCACAAAATGGTTACAAGTACAACAGTAATCAGAAAGTCCTGGAGTTTATGCAGGAGGATTGTGATTACAATGTTTCAGAAATTCGTTCCGTGCTAGCATCCATGGGATTTAAGCAGAACGATATTAGAAAAAGCTTATCTGTTTTAAGTGGCGGCGAAATTATGAAATTATTGCTAGCTAAAATGCTTATGGGTAGATATAACATCTTACTAATGGATGAACCCAGCAATTTCCTTGACATACCAAGCTTAGAGGCTTTGGAAATACTAATGAAGGAGTATGCCGGAACTATAGTGTTTATCACCCATGACAAACGGCTGCTTGATAATGTGGCTGATGTGATTTATGAAATCAAAGATAAGAAATTAAACTTAGTCCGATAATTATTTTACTTTTCGTATTTGACAGATCGTAAGTAGGTCAGCGAAAGAGATTATGGGTTTTATTTGAACCCTAAGCTGGTTAGACCCCTAACCGGGGAAAAAATGAGACTGGGACAAAACTCCAGTAAAATAAAAATTAAGGCGTTGGAGCTTACACTAAAAAGTGTAGACCCAACGCCTTTTTTGTCACAATTCTAGTAAACAAAAAGGGCACCTTTTGATAAAATTAAAGTGACGAAACAATAATTTTGGAGGTGCCCTTATGTTTAAACATTATAACATGAATCAAGTAGTTTTACCGCTAAATTTAGAAATTAAGTTGAAAGAAAACGATATTGCTTTTGCGATCAATGATCTTGTCGAGAGTATTCCCGAAGAAGCTTTCGAGGACTTCATACGACAAACCGGCCGTCCCGCGTATCATCCTCGTATGATGTTGAAAGTCATTTTGTGTGGATATACGCAATCCGTGTTTTCCGGCCGTAAAATAGAAGCTTTATTACAGGATAGTATCCGCATGATGTGGCTGGCTCAAGGACATGAACCTAGCTATCGCACCATCAATCGCTTCCGTTCTAATCCACTCATTGAAAACATCCTACGTGAATGCTTTGTCCAGTTCCGAAATCAGCTCGTGGAAAAGGAATTGATTGAAGAGGAAGCCATTTTTATTGATGGTACAAAAATTGAAGCAAACGCAAATAAGTTCACCTTTGTATGGCGGAAGTCCATTGAAAGATATAGTGATAAGCTAATTGAAAAGTCCAATCAACTGTATGATGAGCTGCTAGAGAAGGAGATCATCCCAGCAATAGAGCGAGAAAAGGAAGAGGAACTTTCCGTCAAAGAAATGGAAGAAGTAGTCGAAAAGTTAGACGAGAAAATCGAGGAATATAATAAAAAGATTGAAGTATCTGAAGTTGGGAGTGAACGGAAAAAGCTCCGTTCCGAACGCAAATTACCCATACAATCTCGGAAGCAATGGATGGATTACATTACTCGCAAACAAAAGTATCAAAACGATATGGAGATTTTCGGTGATCGCAATAGTTACTCAAAGACGGACCCAGATGCGACGTTTATGCGCATGAAGGACGACTACATGAAGAACGGTCAATTGAAAGCTGGTTACAATGTCCAAATTGCGACGGAAGGTCAATATGTGCTCGCTTACGATGTTTTCCCAAACCCGACCGATACACGCACTTTAATTCCTTTTCTCGACACGATTGAAGAAAACTTTTTCGAGCTTCCGGAATTCATTGTCGCGGATGCAGGATATGGTAGCGAACAGAATTATGAAGATATCATCGAGAATCGAAATCGAACGCCACTTATTACATACAATCAATATCGAAAGGAGAAGAAAAAGAAGCATAAGGACAACGCTTTTCATGTAGATAATTGGGAATATAATGAGGACGAAGATACTTTTCTGTGCCCAAATGGTCGGAAAGTACGATTTAGCCATCATTCCAAACGAACAGACAGGTACGGATTCACCCGTGAATTTAAAGTGTACGAGTGTGAGGACTGTTCGGATTGTCCACTCCGCGATTTATGCACGAAAGCAAAAGAAGGGAACAACCGAAAAGTCTACATAAATGAAAAGTGGGAGTCCCAAAAAGAATATGTACGTACGAAGCTTTCAGACGAGAAAACTGGTGAAATTTACGGAAAACGTAAAATTGATGTAGAACCAGCGTTCGGTTTTCTGAAGGCTAATTTAGGTTTCACTCGTTTTTCCGTCAGAGGAAAACAGAAAGTGAAAAATGAATTAGCCTTTGCGTTGATGGCGGTGAATATGAGAAAAGTCACCGCCATCAGCGGTAAAATAGTGACGAGAAATGGAAAAACCCCACAAAAAAGGTTCCAAGCAAATTTTTTATTGCCTGGAACCTTTTTATATACTACTTTTGGCTAGTTATGTCCCAGCCTCTTTTTTCCTTATTTCACTTGGTTCAGTGGTTAGACGCTATAGAACACAAAAAGCATTTTTTAAAAGGTTGATTGATTCTATTATAACAATACAAGCCTTTAAGAGCTTAAACGGTAACAATAAATATGTTCGGTTCGGGAAAAAAATATACAAAGAAAAGTCCATTGAAGACTTGGTATAAAAGGATTTATCACTTTCCCGTTACAGAAATAAAGGGAAATACACAAAAGGTAAAGGAGACAGTTTACATTATGATACACACAGCAAAGTTTCACGTATTATTGCAGGAAGAGGAAATAGGACTATTGTGCAGGAAGTTTAAAGAGAAAATAACCTTAATTGGAAATGTGATAGATAAAAATTTTAATGGAATATCAACCTCCATCAAAAAGCTATTTAGCATATGGCAAATGGATGTTTACGTTGACTTTATAAAACTGATAGGCAAAGCAGATATACAGGAAAAGGACATTACTAAAATACAAAAATGCCTTGATGAATACCTTTATTTCGTTTTCGGAGATCGTAATAAGGAATTGACGTTGTTGAGACTGGATTTCAGATTTGATGCAGTAATACCAAATAAAAAACATCGGGACTTTTTGCTGAAAATCTATAAAAAAACGGTAGAAAAGTATGGATTTAAGAAAAAAATGACCATTATAAATCAACTATTTATTTTAATTCAAAATCGGTAAAAGTAATGATTTATGATAAAGAAACCGAGCGTGAAAAAAACGGTGAACAAATTCAGGAATATGAAAAAGACGTTTTGAGATTTGAAGTGAGTTTGCAAAACAGACACTTGAATTACATGAAGAGAACGTATGGGTTGGATAAGCGATTAGAAAATTATTTGACGGATGAATTTTGGACAAAGTATATGACAAAGAACATTTGTCCGATTTTCTTCAAAGGGGATTACTATCCAATTAGTGAATCGGAAAAAGTCATTAAAATGAGCAATATTAAAGAAAGAGATAAGAACAATTTGAGAGAATTTATGTGTGATGTGTCACGTTATGGGTTTGATAACCTGAAAGACTTAAAGTTGAATTGCAATGGAAGGCAAAAGGAAAAGTATAGCAAGTATAAGATTGAAAAATTTTCAAAGATGTTAGAGAAGCTAAATATAAATCCAATTCCAATACCGAAGCATGATGCTGAACAGCTTGGTAAGGAGAAATGGATTAGGAATCCATTTATAGGCAAATAATCTTGATTCAATATACTTTATTGGAAAATAGCTGTTATAATATTGACAAAAGAATTCTTACGGTGTCCTTAGATTTCAACCCTTATGGTTAATATCATTATTCTAAAATGAGAGATTTACAAAAAGGTAGTACAGGATTTGGCAAAATAAAAAGTGTTGGGGGGTAACCTAAAATGTTTATTGTAAATGTTGAAGGTGCTATAAGGAAAAATGATAAGTGGCTAATAATTGAAAGAAGCAAAGAAGAGGAACATGCTGGGGGGATGCTTTCTCTTGTAGGTGGTAAGGTAGAGATTGAAGGGAACTCCTCAGATATATTAGAAAGAACAGTAAAGCGTGAAATTTTTGAAGAAGTCGGTGTGAAGATAAAAGAGAAGTTAAATTATGTACATAGTACATCTTTTGTAACTGATACAGGTGAAAATGTGGTGGATATTGTTTTTCTTTGTGAATATGATTCTGGTGTTGCATTTCCTAATAGTCCTAATGAAGTTGAAAGGGTTTTTTGGCTATCTACGGAAGAGATATTAAGTCATTCTAAAGCCCCTATCTATTTAAAAGAAAGCATTAAACAAGCGGAATCCTTGAATCGAATTCATTCGTCATAACCCTATACTATCTATTCAAATTATTGGAGGTGTTTTGATGAAGAATATCTATGTTATAAGGCATTGCGAGGCAGTAGGACAGCCACCTGAAGCACAACTTACAGATAGAGGTTATAAACAAGCGTTGGAATTATCCGAGTTATTTTTTGATGTGAAAATAGACCGTATTATTTCGAGTCCCTATAAACGTGCAATTGATTCTATACAGCCACTTGCGAAGCAATTAGATATTAAGATAGAGATTAACCGACAATTAACAGAACGTGTACTAAGCACAAAGAATCTTACTGATTGGCTTGAAAAACTAAGAGAAACATTTGATAATATTGATTTGAAATTTGATGGTGGAGAGTCCAGTCAAGAAGCAATGAAACGAATAGTCGGGGTTGTAGAGGAAGTTTTTAAAGGTGGGAATGAAAATACAATCATTGTTACGCATGGAAATATAATGTCCTTACTATTAAAGTATTTTAATAATGATTTTGGATTTGAAGATTGGAAAAATCTTAGTAACCCTGACATATATCTTATAAAAAGTGAAAATAATAAAGTTACTTATGAAAGAGTATGGAAATAAAATATGATAATTGAAACAAAAATCTATATTTTCTTTTAAAGGCTTTGGCTATTCGTGTCGTTATATAAAAAAACGACTTATAACGACTATAGTCAAAGCCTTTTTCTGTTTTCTTGGTGTAAGCGAAAAAACTGATAAATGAAGGGGGGTGAAAACAATGAACATCTGGGACATTTTGATACGTGATGATATGTATGAGTAGGATTTTGAAGCTGATACGGAAGAGGAACTTAAATTTATCAAAGAATTGCAAGGAGAATCTGAATATGAGCGATAAAATTTAAATGTCGAATAAAGTAATTAAACCAAAAAATGATGAAAGTCTTTGGCAATGGGAAGGAACAAGAGTATCACAATTTGCGTGTCATCATGACTGTGTTGAAGATTTTATCAGCTTATATAAAAAAGGATATAGTAAGCAAGGATTTGAAGTTATAGACACGTATATTGTGCAGGGAATTATGAATTGTACAGTGAAACTATTGATTAAACCACGTCAAAAAAAGAATTAATGATGGAGTGAATAATATGGTGATAAAGGAAGAGGGGCAAAGAATTACTTACTCTATGCTGGAAGCTCTCCCTGAAAAAATCGAAATTATTGATGGCAAGTTGGAAGGAGCAGATGAGTTTCTACTGCTGTCCCTTTATGGAATTGGAATTCGTGAATTTCTTCGGATATTACCAAGGGAAACCGAAAAAATGCTTATTGACTTAATAAAGGCAGATTCCGAAGACAATAAAATGGATGTTAAGAAATGAAAGCATTGCGAAAATTAGTCAAACAGTGGCTGAGACGCTTCTTGCAATGGGGGAATTTAGAATGGTAATATAAGTATAACCATTAAAGACCATATGTTTTTTATTAAGAGTCAAGCTCTTGTTGAAGAATAGGTTGAAATGAAATCGACAAATGCTTGGGCGATTAGGTCTTGTATTTTTAAATGTGGAAATTGGCTTACGCATGTCGAGGTAAATTCTTGATATATGGAATCATTGACCTTAATGTTTTTATTTACATACTTAGCTGAAGTATCATATATCTTTTTATCAAGAATTAGCATGTTGTGCTTTTCTTGATTCGATATAAGATTTTTTAGTGCATCAATGTTCTCTTTAAGGAATGAAAGCTCCTCATTGTAATCGGAAGTTTTAATTTCTTCCACTGTGCTATTTGCCCCCCTTAAGAACTTAAAATATTTTTTATCCCTTTTAACAAACACATAATCTCCTTTTTGCATTAGTGAAGAAAAGGTGCTCGGAGGTATATCGAGTGATTTTGCTATATCAGGCAACTGCATTGCTTCAAGCAATTTGTTTATCTTTTTTGGCTCTATAATAAATGTTGGGGTTTTCATACAATTTTGGTCAAAAAAAAAAGACACGCAACCCCGTCATTCTTTTATACTTGAATTGTCCAGAAACAAGTAAAAAGAATGGAGTTGCGTGTACTATGAATTCTATCATGAATATCCCAGGATTAAAAGACTGTCAGGTGATAAAAATGGAGGAGCGTAAAGGGGAAATCCTCCTCTATGTGGAAATGGAGCGAAAGCCACACCCTTGTCCTGACTGTGGTCAGCTCACCAACAAAGTTCATGATTATCGATGGCAAAAAGTTCAACATTTAAAATGGTTTGAACGNAGTTGAAAGGGTTTTTTGGCTATCTACGGAAGAGATATTAAGTCATTCTAAAGCCCCTATCTATTTAAAAGAAAGCATTAAACAAGCGGAATCCTTGAATCGAATTCATTCGTCATAACCCTATACTATCTATTCAAATTATTGGAGGTGTTTTGATGAAGAATATCTATGTTATAAGGCATTGCGAGGCAGTAGGACAGCCACCTGAAGCACAACTTACAGATAGAGGTTATAAACAAGCGTTGGAATTATCCGAGTTATTTTTTGATGTGAAAATAGACCGTATTATTTCGAGTCCCTATAAACGTGCAATTGATTCTATACAGCCACTTGCGAAGCAATTAGATATTAAGATAGAGATTAACCGACAATTAACAGAACGTGTACTAAGCACAAAGAATCTTACTGATTGGCTTGAAAAACTAAGAGAAACATTTGATAATATTGATTTGAAATTTGATGGTGGAGAGTCCAGTCAAGAAGCAATGAAACGAATAGTCGGGGTTGTAGAGGAAGTTTTTAAAGGTGGGAATGAAAATACAATCATTGTTACGCATGGAAATATAATGTCCTTACTATTAAAGTATTTTAATAATGATTTTGGATTTGAAGATTGGAAAAATCTTAGTAACCCTGACATATATCTTATAAAAAGTGAAAATAATAAAGTTACTTATGAAAGAGTATGGAAATAAAATATGATAATTGAAACAAAAATCTATATTTTCTTTTAAAGGCTTTGGCTATTCGTGTCGTTATATAAAAAAACGACTTATAACGACTATAGTCAAAGCCTTTTTCTGTTTTCTTGGTGTAAGCGAAAAAACTGATAAATGAAGGGGGGTGAAAACAATGAACATCTGGGACATTTTGATACGTGATGATATGTATGAGTAGGATTTTGAAGCTGATACGGAAGAGGAACTTAAATTTATCAAAGAATTGCAAGGAGAATCTGAATATGAGCGATAAAATTTAAATGTCGAATAAAGTAATTAAACCAAAAAATGATGAAAGTCTTTGGCAATGGGAAGGAACAAGAGTATCACAATTTGCGTGTCATCATGACTGTGTTGAAGATTTTATCAGCTTATATAAAAAAGGATATAGTAAGCAAGGATTTGAAGTTATAGACACGTATATTGTGCAGGGAATTATGAATTGTACAGTGAAACTATTGATTAAACCACGTCAAAAAAAGAATTAATGATGGAGTGAATAATATGGTGATAAAGGAAGAGGGGCAAAGAATTACTTACTCTATGCTGGAAGCTCTCCCTGAAAAAATCGAAATTATTGATGGCAAGTTGGAAGGAGCAGATGAGTTTCTACTGCTGTCCCTTTATGGAATTGGAATTCGTGAATTTCTTCGGATATTACCAAGGGAAACCGAAAAAATGCTTATTGACTTAATAAAGGCAGATTCCGAAGACAATAAAATGGATGTTAAGAAATGAAAGCATTGCGAAAATTAGTCAAACAGTGGCTGAGACGCTTCTTGCAATGGGGGAATTTAGAATGGTAATATAAGTATAACCATTAAAGACCATATGTTTTTTATTAAGAGTCAAGCTCTTGTTGAAGAATAGGTTGAAATGAAATCGACAAATGCTTGGGCGATTAGGTCTTGTATTTTTAAATGTGGAAATTGGCTTACGCATGTCGAGGTAAATTCTTGATATATGGAATCATTGACCTTAATGTTTTTATTTACATACTTAGCTGAAGTATCATATATCTTTTTATCAAGAATTAGCATGTTGTGCTTTTCTTGATTCGATATAAGATTTTTTAGTGCATCAATGTTCTCTTTAAGGAATGAAAGCTCCTCATTGTAATCGGAAGTTTTAATTTCTTCCACTGTGCTATTTGCCCCCCTTAAGAACTTAAAATATTTTTTATCCCTTTTAACAAACACATAATCTCCTTTTTGCATTAGTGAAGAAAAGGTGCTCGGAGGTATATCGAGTGATTTTGCTATATCAGGCAACTGCATTGCTTCAAGCAATTTGTTTATCTTTTTTGGCTCTATAATAAATGTTGGGGTTTTCATACAATTTTGGTCAAAAAAAAAAGACACGCAACCCCGTCATTCTTTTATACTTGAATTGTCCAGAAACAAGTAAAAAGAATGGAGTTGCGTGTACTATGAATTCTATCATGAATATCCCAGGATTAAAAGACTGTCAGGTGATAAAAATGGAGGAGCGTAAAGGGGAAATCCTCCTCTATGTGGAAATGGAGCGAAAGCCACACCCTTGTCCTGACTGTGGTCAGCTCACCAACAAAGTTCATGATTATCGATGGCAAAAAGTTCAACATTTAAAATGGTTTGAACGGATGACGTATATTTGGTATAAACGTCGTCGATATGCCTGTGCTTGCGGAAAACGCTTTTCCGAAAAGAATACGTTTGTCAAACGATATCAACGAACATCGATTGAATGGAATCAGGCCGTGTCCGTATGCGCTATTAAGGGAAAGACATTTAAGGAAGTAGGGGATGTTTACGGTACCTCATCCACGACCATTATGAGGCGATTTGATCAAATCGCTCAAACGGAAGTCAAGCAAGTAGAGTCACTACCTCGAGTGATTGCGATTGATGAATATAAAGGAGATACAAGGGAAGGAAAGTATCAACTCATCATCGCCGATGGGATCACAAAGCAACCCCTAGACATCCTACCGAACCGAAATAAAAAGACGATAAAAGACTACCTTCAAAGGCATGGTCACCACGTTCAAGTGGTGATTATGGATATGAGTCCTTCTTTTAAGGCAGCCGTTCGTTCGGCCCTAGGGAACCCAGTGATCGTGGCGGATCGTTTTCATTTTTGTCGTTATATTTATTGGGGGATTGATCGAGTTCGCAGGCGTATTCAGCAGCAGTTTCACGACTATGACCGCAAAAAGTGCAAAAGAAAAAGGTACATTTTTTATAAACCTCAAAACACTTTAACTGAAGACGATCAGTGGCATTTAGAACGCTATTTGAATATGTCGGAAGAGCTAAAAAAAGCCTATGAACTAAAAGAACGTTATCAAGTATGGTTTAACCGAGCGAAAGAGATCGGTCAAGAAAAGATCAAAGAGGTAAAAAAAGAGCTGGAAGCATTTTATCAAGTAGTAGAGGAATCAGGAATTCCAGAGATGAAACAAGCGATAGAAACGTTTCGAAATTGGCAAGTAGAAATCCTGAATAGCTTTGTGTATGGTCATTCCAATGGCTTTTTGGAAGGAATCAATAATACGACAAAAGTCATCAAGCGAAACGGCTATGGATATAAAAACTTCAAGAGATTTCGAGCAAGAATCTTATTGAGACATCAGTATAAAGGAATGGGTCTACATATAGGATAGGGGTGGCCTGATTTCTTTACCACCCCAACATTTGACGGAGAACCTCTTTTTTACACGTAAATCTGGATTCATAGATAAGAATTCTTCTTTATTCAAACCAGCCAACTCCTTTGCTATAATAAATTTTTTATAATTATAGTTGAAGTGCTGATTCTTTATTCCCCGATTATATTGGACTTACTCTAATGAGAAAGGTCAGAATTTCTTTTATATAGCTTCTTTATCTAAAAATTTTAGATATGGGTAATAAGGAGACATTTTGTAAATATCATTCAATAGGTTATCTCTCTGTTCCCCACTGCTGTTATCAATTTGTTCGGCTAATTTAAAAAAGCCTTTTAATTTCTTGGTTGCATTAAAAATGCAAGTTCCTTCTTTATCAAGCGTGTTCCAAAATCCTCCTCATAAAGATAAAATATAGGTTCTTTAATCATCATGGCATGTTTCAGCTTTATTGCCCCCTTTATTAAGCCACTGAATTCTTCAAAAGTATGCCAATCCTCAAGCATCTCTATGAAAAAACAGGTTTGGTAAAAATGTATAGGACAAAGACGAAAATCAAAAATAAGTAAACTTTTGTAGAAACATTCCTTTGATGAATACTGGAAATGAACCTCATAATTACTTAGTTCCATGTGTTTTATTGTCATTGCTGTCAGATATTCAAAAGTTTTATCACCAAAGCATAATTTGCATANGGCTCTATAATAAATGTTGGGGTTTTCATACAATTTTGGTCAAAAAAAAAAGACACGCAACCCCGTCATTCTTTTATACTTGAATTGTCCAGAAACAAGTAAAAAGAATGGAGTTGCGTGTACTATGAATTCTATCATGAATATCCCAGGATTAAAAGACTGTCAGGTGATAAAAATGGAGGAGCGTAAAGGGGAAATCCTCCTCTATGTGGAAATGGAGCGAAAGCCACACCCTTGTCCTGACTGTGGTCAGCTCACCAACAAAGTTCATGATTATCGATGGCAAAAAGTTCAACATTTAAAATGGTTTGAACGGATGACGTATATTTGGTATAAACGTCGTCGATATGCCTGTGCTTGCGGAAAACGCTTTTCCGAAAAGAATACGTTTGTCAAACGATATCAACGAACATCGATTGAATGGAATCAGGCCGTGTCCGTATGCGCTATTAAGGGAAAGACATTTAAGGAAGTAGGGGATGTTTACGGTACCTCATCCACGACCATTATGAGGCGATTTGATCAAATCGCTCAAACGGAAGTCAAGCAAGTAGAGTCACTACCTCGAGTGATTGCGATTGATGAATATAAAGGAGATACAAGGGAAGGAAAGTATCAACTCATCATCGCCGATGGGATCACAAAGCAACCCCTAGACATCCTACCGAACCGAAATAAAAAGACGATAAAAGACTACCTTCAAAGGCATGGTCACCACGTTCAAGTGGTGATTATGGATATGAGTCCTTCTTTTAAGGCAGCCGTTCGTTCGGCCCTAGGGAACCCAGTGATCGTGGCGGATCGTTTTCATTTTTGTCGTTATATTTATTGGGGGATTGATCGAGTTCGCAGGCGTATTCAGCAGCAGTTTCACGACTATGACCGCAAAAAGTGCAAAAGAAAAAGGTACATTTTTTATAAACCTCAAAACACTTTAACTGAAGACGATCAGTGGCATTTAGAACGCTATTTGAATATGTCGGAAGAGCTAAAAAAAGCCTATGAACTAAAAGAACGTTATCAAGTATGGTTTAACCGAGCGAAAGAGATCGGTCAAGAAAAGATCAAAGAGGTAAAAAAAGAGCTGGAAGCATTTTATCAAGTAGTAGAGGAATCAGGAATTCCAGAGATGAAACAAGCGATAGAAACGTTTCGAAATTGGCAAGTAGAAATCCTGAATAGCTTTGTGTATGGTCATTCCAATGGCTTTTTGGAAGGAATCAATAATACGACAAAAGTCATCAAGCGAAACGGCTATGGATATAAAAACTTCAAGAGATTTCGAGCAAGAATCTTATTGAGACATCAGTATAAAGGAATGGGTCTACATATAGGATAGGGGTGGCCTGATTTCTTTACCACCCCAACATTTGACGGAGAACCTCTTTTTTACACGTAAATCTGGATTCATAGATAAGAATTCTTCTTTATTCAAACCAGCCAACTCCTTTGCTATAATAAATTTTTTATAATTATAGTTGAAGTGCTGATTCTTTATTCCCCGATTATATTGGACTTACTCTAATGAGAAAGGTCAGAATTTCTTTTATATAGCTTCTTTATCTAAAAATTTTAGATATGGGTAATAAGGAGACATTTTGTAAATATCATTCAATAGGTTATCTCTCTGTTCCCCACTGCTGTTATCAATTTGTTCGGCTAATTTAAAAAAGCCTTTTAATTTCTTGGTTGCATTAAAAATGCAAGTTCCTTCTTTATCAAGCGTGTTCCAAAATCCTCCTCATAAAGATAAAATATAGGTTCTTTAATCATCATGGCATGTTTCAGCTTTATTGCCCCCTTTATTAAGCCACTGAATTCTTCAAAAGTATGCCAATCCTCAAGCATCTCTATGAAAAAACAGGTTTGGTAAAAATGTATAGGACAAAGACGAAAATCAAAAATAAGTAAACTTTTGTAGAAACATTCCTTTGATGAATACTGGAAATGAACCTCATAATTACTTAGTTCCATGTGTTTTATTGTCATTGCTGTCAGATATTCAAAAGTTTTATCACCAAAGCATAATTTGCATATATATCTTTTGTTTTTCTCCTTTTCTGCATTAAAAAGATTGCAATAAGTGCATCGGAGATGGATATTTCCCTTGTCGTATGCTTTTGAACAAACTTGTCTAAAAATTGGACCATGTAATAAAGGTGGCTTTTTAAATAGCATTTTTAATCCCTCTTTCTTTTTAGGGATTAATATTCAATTCATTTGGAAGAAATATTCATCACGATTGAATTTTTTTATAAAAGGTTGGAAAAAGTAATAATTTGATGACTATAGTCGATGGAAAAAAATATCTTTAAAATTCTGTTGCTTCAACCTTTAAAACCTATACTGAATTAAAGGCGAAGTAAAAGTATATAATATATAAATTTTCAAAAAGGTTTCTTGTTTATAGAAAAATTTTAGGGTGGGTTATGATGTTGGGTGATTTTGGCGAAAGGTTGGAGAAAATCAGGAATGAAAAGGAAATACCAATTGAAAGGTTGGCAAAGGAAACTGGGGTATCGGTACAAGTTTTAAATGCAATTGAGCAAGGTAAGAAAAGACAGCAATTTAGTTATCCGATTTTACAGACGATTGCTAAGGTTTTAGAGGTAGAGATTGAGGAGTTAATTGGGGTTAAGATATAATAGAAATGAATATTCATATTGATGTTCAATCAGAGGAGGAGGCATTAGGTGGTTAATCTAATGCCTTGTTTTATTTATTGTTTTAAAGGTGAATATCATACATCTCAATTTTTTAATTCTATCGTCAGCACTCCNATTTACTCTATGATGTCTGATTACGGGACCCATAGGAACGAGAATACTATTGAATTGCCAACAGTTGAAGACGCGCTGTTTTGTTTGAGATTAACAGATAGTATTTTATTTTGGGTATATTCAAAAAACCAATAGTGATTTTTTATTAGTGAAGGGGTGGATAAAATATGTCCGACGTAAAAAATGCATATGATCAGATTATAGATTTCATGAATAATGAAACAGAAAAAACATTATTGCTACGAGGTATTGCTGACAAGGAAAAGCATCAGGCTCTTCTTAAAGCCTTAAATGCCCAAGGGAATTTGAAAGGGCTGATTAATCTAATTCATACATCAAAAGATGGAATGGAGAACTTCTTCCGTTGGGCGGAACTCTATAAGGTTAACGTACCGAAGAAATATGGACAAGGAATGAAATTATCAAATCTAACAATTTTCTTTGATAATTTAACCACTAAAAGCAATAGTGAAAAATACGATGATTATGCGTTTGACTTTATGATTATATGGCCGATTCAAAGTGTAACAAAAAATGAAAAAGAAATTCAGATGTTAAAAGAAATGGCTAAACGTCAAAAAACCAAAAAAATCACATATCTTACAATTAAGGAGCCTTGGTACAATCCAGATTCTTTAGAACCTATTGCCGATCGGGTGATAAAACTGGACTGTGAGAATGATGACCCAAAAGAATATCAGAGAATTTTGGCTGCCTATGAAGAGGATATGAAAAGGCGCAAGTGCTAAATATACCTAACCTATTTAGGTGGTGTAATTGGGCACAATTATTATTCAGACTAGGCATAAATTCTTATTTGTAAAGCGAAGTATTTACATCTTATGCCGTGGTTTAATTGAAAAATATGAATAAAGATTTTTTCAGGAGAGAACAAATGAAAGATTTCTTAAATGAAATTCGAAGACCAATTAGTATATCGCTATCAAGAAAATTTTTATATTCAACTTTAATGTTTATCGCGGGGGTTATTTTAGGCCTAGTTTCCAAGATGCTTGAAACAACCCTAAGTAATTCATTACCCTATTTTCTAGAAGTGTTAGATTTAAGAAACTTCTTTTCTCGTATGGGGGTTTGGATTTTCCTTGCGGTGTTAATATCTGTATATAGCAAATCACCTGTCAGGTCTGCCATAAATGTATTTTTGTTTTTTGTGGGTATGGTAGGTAGCTATTATTTATACACAGTTTTGGTAGCTGGCTTTTTTCCTAGATCATATATGATAATTTGGATTATAATGACTTGTATTTCACCATTTATGGCTTTTATGTGTTGGTATGCAAAAGGGAAAGGTATAATTGCTATTTCTCTTTCATCTATAATTTTTATGTTTATTTCAAGACAGGCTTTTGTATTTGGGTTTTGGTATTTTGATATTAGAAATAATTTGGAATTGTTACTTTGGATAGCCACAATTTTTGTTTTATATCAGTCTCCAAAACAAATAATCAAGGTGGTGACTATAGGATTGATTCTCTATTTCCTCACCGCTCAAATCAACTTATTTTGGGGAATGTTGTAGGTCTCTATCTATACATTATTCTTTTAATGCGAATATAGTGGATATGTTCCCGTCTACCGATAGCACCAAAAACGCAGTGGATATGTTTCCGAGAACGGACAGGTTCAAATGACATTCATCCTGTCCTCTCAAGCCATGTGGAGTGTGTGGTGTTGATAACAAGAAAGTAAAGACAGGAAAATCTTGTAAATGCTAGGTTTCAAAAAATAAAAGTAAATCCATCAACTCGACTTTAACCTTCGATGTGTGTCTATGGAAACATATCGAGGGTATCTTTTTATGTAAAATTTTAGCCTAAAATGGTTTACCAATTTCTTCCCTATAAACTCAGGATATTTCTATTTTAACATTCGAAAAAAGGTGGAAAAATGCTAAAAAAATTGGTTTAATGCTATTCATCATCCATATAAGGGCCTTCCATCAAAGGGATATGTTTTATAAACTTTTTTAATTTGATACCAAAGTAATCTTCTATATCTTGTTTTAAATTTTGCTCTAATTTAGAAAATTCCCTCGCGATATAGTCTAAATCAAAAATATTATACAAATCTTGTTCTGCCCAAATGGATTTCACTCTTGCCTTATTTGAAAATGGAATTAGAGACAGAATAGCACCTTCTTCATAATCGGCATATTCAATTGTATAATAATGGAATTCTGGGATATAATCTTCTGTAATCCGCTCTTTCCACTTGTATAGTGCTTTATAGAATTCCAAGATAGCAAGTTCTGTTTCAAAGTATAATTCATTATTAATATTTATCCTGAATGTAGCATCTATCGCTAATATAGTAGAAATATCACTTTTATCTTTATTTGAAATAATTCCTTTATCAACTACAAAATTGTATTCAAAAGTTATTTTACTGGAAATGCTGTCCATATTTTACCATCATATCCTTTTACTATTCTTAATTTTGTTCCAACCTTTTTTCTAAGATTTCTTGCTCTCGTACGGTGTCTCTATCAGGATAGGATATCCCCACTATTGATTGTTTTTTCGCTAACACGGGAATAGAAACCCCACATAACGCGGGGGGAGTGTCTTTATTAATGATGAAAATATTTTTTTTAACTTTATTGTTAAATCTTTTAAAACGTATACAATTATCAAATCGTTTTGTTGTAAAGATTTCATAAGCCGTTTTTCCAATTAATAAACTTCAGCTTGTTCATTCGCTGGGTCCACAATTCAATATTCTTTTACTCCAGCTCGCTGATAAGCTTGGAAAATCACTTTATTTTTCGTACAAACGGAGAAAAGTGCATAGAGAAGAAATTGGCTCTCTCCTCCATACATGAAGTTTGAATGCATAATATATTGTGTTATTGATAGTTACTGTTTCCTTCTAGTTTTTTGAAAAAATTAACTGCCCTTGGTACCTTGAATTAATTAGGGTTTTGATAAAATACCCTACGAGTTATCATCGAATTGGATATCTTCACTTACCTTTTTCCAACTTAGATAAAAGCCAAAGGTAAAATGCAATTCCACCAAAGGTTATTAACGTACTTAAGATGAGTTTTGTTTCATATTGCAAGGACATTTGATTAAGTAAATAATCTGGCAATGTTAATAATGTTAAGATAATAATGAATGTCCATGTTTTTGCCCAAATAGATACACCTATTATAAATAGTGCTGTAAGTAGACCAATGATTATGCTTACTGTATTGCTGAAATGAATAATGGGAGTATCAATGGCTTTATTTAGAAAAATTAAACCGACAAAAAGAGCGATGGGCAGTAACGCTATACCAACTAATACCATTATTTGTTTACCAATAGATGAATCACTGACTGTAGAAATATATTTAAAGCCTGTAAATATAGAGAAAATAAAAATTGTAGCAATTACGATGTGGCCGATGATTTCCAAGATGGTGTAGGAAAGATTTCCTTCTAATAAATTAGGGAACATCGTAATTAAAAAGGAACCGAAAATGATTATGCAAATGAATTTGAACCATGTTCGATAGTCAATCATCATTTCATTAGAAACCATTTTCATATACTCTTTTGGTGATTTACCAATAATTTTTTCAATAGGTTTACCGTGTTTTTCGGCTTCTGTTAAATGGATTTCCAACTCTCTTACAATATCTTCAATTTCATCCGACTTTTTTCCGTTCGAAAATAAGTATAAACGCAAATTTTCCAAAAAAACTTGGCTCTTTTTTGAAAGTTGTAATTCATTCTTCATTCATCTCATCCCCTTTTGTAACCTTTGTATCTGACTCATAATCTAACACTCTGTTAACATTGTTTTGCAGAACAGTCCAACGTTCAACGAATTTCTTTAATTCCAGCTCCCCCTTGGTAGTTAGTGAGTAATATTTTCTTTTTGGTCCCGCTGTTGATTTTCTTAATGTTGATGTAACTAATTCTTCCTTTTGCATCCGCATTAATAATGGATAAATTGTGCCTTCGCTAAAGGATTCAAATCCATAATTACCCAGCTTCTGTGCCAATTCATATCCGTACACTTCTTTATTTTTTATAATAGCTAGTAAACATCCATCAATTATCCCCTTTAGCATTTGTGTTGATGACAAATTTTTCCCTCCTTTTTCTGTATCTTGTAATACAAGGTAAATGGGAATTATATATATTGTATTGCAAGGTAATTGTATAATTAGTATAACTTTATATATCTTGTAATGCAAGTTAATTTTAAAAAAGCCACCTTTTCAAAACAGAAGGCGGCAATATGAATGAAATTAATTTTGGTTCTTATCATTAAACAAATCAACATAAAGCTGATGATTGGAATCTATTTGTGCAACGAAAACGTCAGCGACACTGGAGGCACCTTGTTTTTGAACCTCTTCAAGTAACCACTCTTCCGAATACCCCAAAGTAGATAAATTTTTATGTAAAATTTGCCCATCAACAATTAACAAGGTGGGGGCTGATTCCTGCTTTAGTATCATTTTCAACATTTGTGGTGTGACCGGCTCTTGTGAAGTTTTTTTCATAATACTCAGTCCCCCATTCGTTTCCAAAACGGCCATTTCTACATCAGAAACATTAAAAATGTCTTTTTCTCTTAGCAACAACATTAATTCATCAATTGTAATTTGGTTCTTTTTCATACTTTCCTCGAGGATTTCCCCATTTTTAATAATAATTGCAGGTCTTCCATCTGTAAGACGCTGAAAACCCCGAGACTTTATACCAACTAAAGCTAAAATAACTGGAAACAAGCCCCATACAGCGAGTGAAATGATCCCATTAAAGATTTTCACATTTTGATCTACAGACATTTCCGCTGCAATGGATCCAATGGTAATGCCAACACAGTAATCAAAAAAAGTTAGATGCGAAATTTGCCTTTTTCCCATAAATCTTGTTAAAAAGAGTAACAATATAAAAGAGATAACTGAACGAATAAGGATAATAATATATTCTGGCACTTTGAGATACCTCCAAGCTATTGGGTAATCTCCATTATTATGGGGAAATATAGAAGTAACTATTCAAAACGAGGAGTGATATCAAGAAATGATAAAGAGGGTATCGTTTTTATTATTTTTTATACTCATTCTTTCTGGCTGCTCACATGCCATAGGAAGAGATGAATTTAAAGGGAATATCCAAATTATTGAACAAGCAATAAATGAGAATGATTGGGAAAAGGCGAAAAATAATGGAGATCGTTTACTTAAGTCCTATTCATCAAATAAATGGAAGTTACAAATGATTGGCGATGAAGGTGAGTATGAAGATTTATACGAGAGTATTAACCGGTTATGTGCTGCAATTGAAGAGAAAAACCCTACGCAAACAAAGATGGAATTAGCTTCAATTCAATCGATACTGAAAGAAATTTACTCGTTATAACGACTCTTAATAAAAACAGGAGGCGGGAGTATATTTCCGCCTTGACCGATATTTTTTAGATGAAAGCTATATGAAACTTATCCCCTTCTGAAAATAAGCATTTTTTACTAGGTTTCCCCAATATTTCCCACTGTAAGCGGTGATTCTATTATATTAAAATAGCATATACATATGCACTCAAATTGTCACCATGTTCAAATATAAATCATCATTTTCTTACTAGTTCTATGTAACATTTCGTTTGTATATAATCAAATTGCTATTAGACTGACTGGAATTTTTTAACCTAATTGCATTTATCACCACAAATTTTAATACAAATCATTTATGAAATGAGGTTAAAAAATGTTCAATAATCATACTATACACGATGGTGATTATTATTTTGAGTTATTTTATCAAATATTTAATAGTATGTCTGATATGGTCTTTCTAATTAACGTCGATCAACTTAATCAATATCGATATGTATTTATTAATGAAGCTGCAAATGAAAAAATTGGGTTAACAGTGGATGCTTTTGGAAAGTTAATTCGTGAATGTCTACCTGAAGAGGTTTTTTCAAATATACAGGTAAAATATGATGAGGCTATTTATAATAAAAAGCCAGTTACTTATGAAGAGAAAGTAGAGATACCTTTCCGTAGTGATTTACAAAAAACTGCCTATTTTAAAACAACCGTGACACCGGTGTTTAATGAGCAAGGAAAGTGTACATATATATTTTCTTTAGTTCGTGATGTTACGGAAGAAAAAGAAAAAGAAAGTAAATTGCAACAACTGGCAAAACATATAGAACTATTATGGAACCGAACCGCTGATCCAATGTATGTATTTGATGATAAAGGAAAAATTATTGATGTAAATATTGCGTATGAAAAACTATTTGGTTGGAAAAAGGAAGAGATTTTTCACGAATCAATCCTCGAAATGATTCCTGATGGAAATAAACAAAGAGTTGCCGATATTGTTGCAACAGTAAAAAGTGGGAAAGCGATTCCTTCATATAAAACACAACGTAATACGAAAGATGGTAAAATCATTGATGTACTCGCCTCATACTCACCTATTTTTAGTATAGATGGGAAGTGGAGTGTCGCGATTGCTATTTATAAAGACGTGACTGAACATGCAAAAGTAATTAAAGAATTGGAGAAGAGTGAGGAGAAATATCGAGTAATTACAGAAAATTCAAGTGATCTTATTAAAGTCATTGATTGTAAAGGTATTGTCCAATATATATATCCTTCTCATAAAGATTTACTTGGAATTCAGCCTAAAGAAATATTAGGTAAGTCGATTCTAACCTCCGTTTATAGAGATGATATTGAAGTTGTGGAAAGTGCGATAGAAAAAATCAATAGCAGTCGTAAATCAGCGGCGATTGATTTCAGGAGATATAATGATAAAGGGGAAGTGATCTGGTTTCATGCCATAGGAACGCCGATTTTGAATGAAACAGCTGAAGTTGACCGGATTATCTTTGTAGAAAGAGAAATTAATAATAGGAAAATATATGAACAGAAGTTAAAACATTATGCCCTACATGACTCTGTAACAGGTGTGTTAAATCGAATAGGTTTTTACAAAAGGCTACGTAAAGAAATGGAGCAAGCGAAAAAGGATGGTTCAAAGCTTGCTGTTATGATGTTAGATTTAGATCATTTTAAGTCAATTAATGATACGATGGGGCACGATATTGGTGACCAGTTGTTAATTGGATTTACGAAGCGAGTCCAAAGTTGTTTACGCAAAGATGATGTACTAGCTAGATTAGGTGGGGATGAGTTTATTGTTCTTCTACCAAACTTACACAATAATCAAGAAGCAGTTCAGATTGCAAATAACATTATTCGCTCATTGCAACAAGAGTGGACATTTGCTGGGAAAAAATTCACGACCACCTCAAGTATAGGAATTGCCTTCTATCAACAGTATCATTCAAATAAGAAGCTTTTATTAAAACATGCGGACCTTGCACTATATCAAGCAAAAAAATCGGGAAGAAATATGTATCAAGTATTTGTTAGTATTGAATAACGGTGCAACGATTTAAGAGAAAAAGCGAAAGTCTCAGTTTAACAGCTTCAAAGAATAGGTGTAGATACCAAATGTAGATAAAAACTCTGCAAAACGGTCATTTAGAAGATGGATAGACGCCCAAATTGCTAAGAAATTTGGTAAAATGGTCATTTAAAAGGGGAATAGACGCCCAAATCACGGTGAAAAAGGTTGTGAAGTTCATCTAGAAGGGTTCTAGATGCTCAAATCGCAGTAAAAAGGGATAAAATGGTCATCTAGAAGTGCTATAGACGCACATTTTAGGTTAAAATCTCATAAATCGGTCATTTACATTATTAACAAAGGCCCATGAATCAATGTGCGATAAATAGATTTGGGCCTTTTTCTATTAGATGCCTGTTTATATGAAAAGAGTCATATATTTCCAATAGTCATAATACATTTATGAAAAGGCGTATGATCATGATATCCACACTTTATAATACTGATTAAGTGGGGTGAAAAAAATTCAACAAAATAAAATCGCTTACAATATAATTATAATTGGTACAGGATTTGCAGGACTTGCTAGTGCGATACGTTTAAAGCAAGCTGGCGAGGGAGATTTTATACTGCTAGAAAGAAGTGATGATGTCGGTGGGGTATGGCGCGATAATCAGTACCCCGGTTGTGCCTGTGATGTACAGTCACATTTATATTCGCTCTCCTTTATCCCAAACGCAAATTGGAGTAGGAAATTTTCCCCGCAACCTGAGATCTTTACTTACTTAAAAAATTGTGCGAAAGAATTTGAGCTGTACGAAAAAATTAAGTTCCATCATGAAGTGACCTGTATGAAATGGGTTGACTCAGAAGGATTATGGAATGTAACAACTTCAAAAGGTTTATATTATGGAAAAATTATTGTTGGTGCATTTGGGACACTCAGTGATCCATTGATTCCCAAAATCAAAGGTATGGAAAAATTTCAAGGGGAGCACTTTCATTCAGCAAGATGGCCGAAAGATTTTAATCCAAAAGGGAAAAAAGTTGCCGTAATTGGTACCGGTGCATCAGCTATTCAGTTCATTCCAGAAATTCAACGAGAAGTATCTTCATTAACGATCTTTCAAAGAACTCCACCATGGGTCATTCCACGAATGGATAACGCAATCAGTAGTTTTAAAAGAGGATTGTATCAACAGTATCCTCTAGTTCAAAAGTTAACGAGGTTAAAAATTTATTCTTTGTTAGAACTAAGACTATTTGCGTTCCTTCATCCAAAACGATTAAAATCTGTTGAGAAAATAGCATTAAAGCATATGCATAAATCAATAAAGGATCCTGATTTAAGAGAAAAGCTTACCCCGAACTATCGACTTGGCTGCAAACGAATTTTACTTTCGGATACGTATTATCCAGCTCTTGCGCAACCGAATGTAGAGGTTCATACGAATGGAATTGCTGAAGTAGAGGAAAATGCAATTGTTGATTGTTTGGGTAACAAATATGAAGTAGACGCAATTATTTTTGGTACAGGTTTTCAAGTGACGGACCTTCCTTTTGCTCACTATATTTTCGGTAGAGAAGGACATTCACTTTCAGAAGAGTGGAAAGGGAGTCCGAAAGCCTATATGGGCACAACGATAACCGGATTTCCAAATCTATTTCTTCTACAAGGTCCTAATACAGGTTTAGGTCATTCATCGGTCATTTACATGATGGAAGCGCAAATTGAACATATGCTAAAAACAATAAAATATATGAAACAAAACAAACTAGATATCATTGAACCACATAGGAAAGCACAAAATCGTTTTGTTTATGAAACTGATCGAGCGATGAAAGGAACGGTTTGGACAGCAGGCGGTTGCTCGAGTTGGTATTTAGATAAAACAGGAAGAAACTCAACACTATGGCCTGGATATACTTTTTCTTTTAGAAGAAAACTAGTAAAACTAAAGATTGATGATTATGTTGGCCGGAGTATTTAAATATAAAGTAATAGACATCTAATATTAGAACTTAACTTTACTAGGATATTTAGATTAAGTTTTATTTAAAAATAAGGGGGAATTGTAGTTGGCAAACTTACATACGAAAATGAACTTTTTTTTAGAAAATCTTTTACCTATGTATCCAGAGGACTATACTCCGACATTAGAGGATAATCGGGCTAGGGCAAGTGTTTTAACCGGTGAATCTGAACCTGTTTTTCAAGTGGAAAATCGAGTTATTCCAGGACCAGAAAGTGAAATACCAATCCGAATTTACACACCAGAAGGAAAAGGTCCGTTACCGATTGTTGTGTATTTCCATGGGGGAGGATTTGTTTACGGTGATTTAGAGACGCATGATTCAGTGTGTAGAAGGATTGTTAATGCGTCACAACAGATTGTCGTCGCTGTTGACTATCGATTAGCACCTGAACATCCATTTCCAGCAGCGCCCAATGATTGTTATGCAGCTGCAAAATGGGTATATGAAAATGTAGCAAAACTTGGTGGTGATCAAACACGACTTAGTGTTGCTGGTGATAGTGCAGGAGGAAATTTAGCAACGGTCGTCTGTTTAATGGCAAAAGAACAAGGTGGTTTAGCTATTTCAAAACAACTTTTAATTTATCCGGTAACCGATGCTTTTGAGCCTGAGAAATATCCTTCCTATAAAGAAAACGGAACAGGTTACTTTTTAACAACCGACACAATGGGTCTTTTCCATCAACTGTATATTCAAGATGAAACATACCGAAAACATCCATACGCTGCACCGCTATATGCTCCGAATTTAAGTGGCTTGCCGAAAGCTTTAATTATTACAGCTGAATATGACCCGTTACGGGATGAAGGAGAGCTATATGCGAATAAATTAAAAGAATCAGGAGTAGCAGTTCGGCTCGTACGTGAAGAAGGATTGATTCATGGTTTTCTTAATCTTTTTAGTTTAATGAGCGCTTCAGAAGATATAAAAGAGATTTACGAATATATTGGTGCGTTTTTAAAAGAAAACTAGATATTGGTTGAAATGGCAATTGCAAAAACCGAACTAGACAGTGGCTCTAACTTGAGCGTTTATTGTTCGGTTTTTCCTGTTGACTGAGATGCATCAATTGAATCTATTTCTATCGTTGACTGAGGTGCATCAATTGAATTTATTTTTTCCATTGACTGGGATTCGTCATTTGCAGCGACTTATTTCTCATTGATTACATTTCTCTTCTCCAGTAATACATTTACCTTAATCAACAAATAAATCGGATGACAAATATCTCTCTCCTGTATCCGGAGCTAGACAAAGGACATTTGCTCCTTGTGGAAGGTTTTTAGCAATCTGGATAGCAAAATGGGCAGATGCCGCACTGGATGCACCAACAAAAATCCCTTCATCTGCAGCAAGTCGTCGTGCCATAATTTGCGCATCATGATCATCAATATGAAGGATGTCGTCAATGATTTCGCGATTTAAAATTTTTGGAACAAATCCCGGACCTGTCCCTGGGATTTTATGTGGACCTGGCTCACCACCTGAAATAACAGGAGATCCTTTTGGTTCAACGACATAAATTTTTAACTGGGGTATATGTTTCTTCAATACTTCACCTGTACCTGTCACTGTTCCACCCGTACCAGCTGTTAATACAAATGTATCAAGTTGCCCTTCGAAAGCATCTAGGATTTCAACAGCAGTTGTCTCCCGATGTGCATCAGGGTTAGCAGTATTTTCAAACTGCATCGGAATAAAACTGTTTAGGATATTACGAGCTAGTCGATTCGCTTCATCTATTGCCCCTTGCATACGAAGATTAGCGGGTGTTAAATACACTTCTGCACCGTATGCTTTTAAAATCCGAACTCTTTCCTCTGTCGCATTATCCGGCATCGTCATAATACAACGATACCCTTTTGCAGCACTTACCATCGCAAGTCCAATCCCAGTATTTCCTGAAGTGGGTTCAATAATCGTACTCTTTCCTGGGATTAATTTTCCATCAGCTTCTGCACGTTCAATCATCTTTAATGAAGCCCGATCTTTTACACTACCTCCAGGATTAAAAGATTCTAATTTCATATAAACATTTGCCCCCTTTTTATCGGGTAATTTATTTAATTTTACAATTGGTGTATGGCCAATCAATTCTAAAATTGAGTGATAAATTTTCATTTGCCGTCTCACTTTCTCTCCTTTAAACATATAATTCCTATAAAATTAGTATACTTAAAATAACAATGATACACAAGGTGAGTAATGAACATACTTACTCGATCCGAAAATGAATTACTTGACATTTTCTAAAAATTAAATATTATGTAACTATAAATCATATTATTCTTATCGGAATTATTTACTTAGAAAAAGGGATGTGAAATCATTTGTTCCTCACAATAAAGAATGTGAATAAAAGTTTTGAAAAATATGGTCGGAAAGAACATGTTTTAAGTGAAATAAATTTAACAGTTAAAGAAGGGGAGTTTGTATCCTTATTAGGTCCATCTGGATGTGGTAAATCGACGTTGCTTTCAATTTTAGCGGGCCTTAATCAGCCAAATGAGGGAAACGTCTATTTGGACAATCAAAAAATAATTAAACCAGGAAAAGATCGTGGGATGGTCTTTCAAGAAGCAGCTTTATTTCCCTGGCTAACAGTAGAAGAAAATATTTTGTTCCCACTTAAAAAGGAAATGCCAAAGACTCAAGCACGGGAAGTTGCCCATAAATATTTAAAACTCGTTCAACTCAGCCAATACGTCAATCATCATCCTCATGAACTGTCAGGAGGTATGCAGCAAAGAGTATCGATTGCACGAGCCCTTGCGATGAATCCACGCGTATTATTAATGGATGAACCATTTGGTGCACTAGATGAGCAAACAAGAATGCGTCTGCAACAGGAATTGGAAACAATTTGGTTAAAGGAGAAAAAGACCATAATTTTTGTAACTCATAGTATTCAGGAAGCAGTTAAATTATCAGACCGAATTATCGTGATGGGCACCCATCCTGGTCGAGTTTTACAAAATTTCGCAATCAACCTAGAACGTCCACGGGAAACCTATTTGAAACAGATGGCTGAATATGAGGCACAAATTATGAATTTATTAAAAACAGAAATAGATAAAGTGGAAGAAGAGGAACAAAACTATGCAGTTAGCAACTAAGAGATTCCTATTTTTTAGTCTTCTATTCATTATTTGGGAGTTGATTGTTCGCTTATTTGCTATTCCTGCAGTTTTAATGCCGGCACCATCAGATGTTTTCTTAAGTTTAAAAGAAGCGTTCATGGACGGGACGTTGCCGCGAGATTTAGGTGCAAGTTTTATGCGGTTAGCAATCGGGCTCGTGCTAGCGTTATTGATTGGCTTGTTATTAGGAATTTTTCTCGCTAAATCGAAAACAGCAGATGAGACACTTGGTTCTTTAATTTTAGCACTTCAAAGCATACCAAGTATTGTCTGGTTGCCCCTTGCGATTATGTGGTTTGGGTTGAATGAGAAATCCGTTATTTTTATTGTCGTTCTTGGTGGTGCCATTGTGATGACAATTAATGTCCGAACAGGAATTAAAAATGTCTCACCTATCTTTATAAAGGCCGCGCAAACGATGGGATCAAGTGGAATAGACATGTTTTTCCGTGTTATTTTGCCGGCATCCATCCCATATATCGTTACCGGAACTCGTCTTGCTTGGGCATTTTCGTGGCGTGCATTAATGGCTGGTGAATTATTAAGTACAGGGCCAGGGCTAGGATATACATTGAAATATGCTTCTGATTTCGGGCGTATGGATATGGTTATGGGAATAATGGTTGTCATTGGTGTGATCGGTGTTACAGTCGATTTATTATTCTTCCAACGAATTGAAAAACAAGTGCGGACCAAATGGGGACTTGAACAAAATACTTAAATTTCCCGTAGAAGTCCAAGTTTCTATAAGTTGGGGATGATTGCAAAACAAATTTACAAAGAGGAGTGTTTAGAATGAAGAGATGGTTTTTATCAATTGCATTACTATTTGTGCTGTTTGGTTTATCAGCATGTGGAAGTGAAGGGTCAAGCGGTTCTTCTTCCCCATCTAATTCAAAAAAGGAAAAAATTGTTATTGGCTATTTTCCAAATATTGATCACGTTCCGGCAATGGTTGCTCGGGAGAAAGGGTATTATGAAGCGGCACTTGGTGATAATGTAGAAATTGAATATAAAACATTCCCAGATGGTGGCACGTTTATGACCGCTTTAAAATCTGGAGAAATTGATGCTGGTCTAGTCGGCCCTGGACCTGTAATGAATAACTTCTCGAATGGTGCAGATGTAAAAGTCATCGCGGGTGCTTCGTCTGGTGGAACCGTTGTTGTAGCGAGTGAAAAAAGTGGAATAACGAGTGTAGATGAAATTGCAGGCAAAACCTTTATTACACCAGGGATTGGTTGCACACATGATGTTCAATTCGAAACCTATTTACAACAATTAGGAAATAAAGAATTAACTTCTTCGCGAATTGGTGGGACTTTATCCCATGTAACGGGAAATCCAGCATCTTACCAAGCAATGTTTGAATCCGGTAAAGTAGATTTAGCAGCTGTTCCTGAGCCATGGGCATCGATTCTTGTTGAAAATGGCGCAAAAGTAATTATTAGCACAGAAGACATTGCTTATGGTGAAACACTGCCTAACACCGTATTTGTGGCAAATGGGAAATTAATTAAAGAAAATCAAGAAGTCGTGGAAGATCTTTTAAAAGCACATGAAAAAGCGGTTGATTTTATTAATAACAACGCGAAAGAGGCCCTTGATATTGCAGTGAACTCGATTAAAGAATTAACAAATCAAGAAATGGATCAAAAAATTGTAGAGAAAGCAATGTCACGTATTACGTATACAACAGAAATTGATGAAGAAGTTCTTAAAGAATTCGGCCAATCTTCATATGAATTGGAGTTTTTGAAAAAAAAGCCTGCATTTGATGGATTAGTGGAAACAGCTTTTGTGAAATAAGAAAAACAATTAATTATTCAAGTGGAAACCGGGTGTTATAGTCCGGTTTTTTTAGCTAATAGGAAAGTGAAAATCTTCCAATTTTCACTTTCCTATATGCATAAGCGCACAAGGAAGGCTCTAGCAGCATTGCATCAAAGCCGAAAAATTCTCTTTTTTATCAAGCAAACTAAAGTATCGAGCGTACCTGAGTTTTCTTTATTGGGCTACCATGGAAAAAGGGATGTTTTACTAGTGTAGATGCCCGATTCGCGGTTAAAAAGGAGGAAGAGGTCACCTAGAGCGGGTATAAATGCTCAACTCATGAATAATCGAATTGAAGTGATCAAGTGCCACATCCACATCTAAATAATCAATCAATAAATAACGGACAAGCTCATTCATACGAAGGTTGTCCGTTGTGTTATTCATATTAGCGAATTCGAATTTTACTTTCAGGGGCAAAGAAGTGTGCTTTGTTCTCGTATCTTTTTCTAGACTTGTCACACTAGTTTTATAGAAAACGATCCAACGAATGTATTACATTTTCCCTAAACAATGAATAAGATATGGTTGATAAATGATGAGGAGGGATTAGAAAATGTATTTTTATGTTCCTTTAGTATGCCCATCTCCATGCTATGTAAATGTACCAGCATATAGTATTGCACCTACTTATGGTGTGTACCCGTATCAACAACAGGCTTTTTTCCGTGAAGAGGACCGTGTACCAATTAGATTAAAAGATTATGGACCAGAACCGTATGTTGTAAATATTAATCAAGCGACAAAGCAAAACAACACATTTCGAACGGCATTATGGACAGGAAAACACTTGCAGTTAACGTTGATGAGTCTAAAAGTTGGTGAAGATATTGGGTTAGAAATTCATCCGCACCTTGACCAGTTTTTGCGTGTTGAACAAGGGCAAGGAATTGTACGAATGGGTAAAACAAAAAATAACTTGAACTTTGTAAGAAGGATAGGGGATGATTCTGCTATATTTATCCCTGCAGGAACCTGGCATAATGTTACAAATACTGGAAATGGACCATTGAAGCTTTATTCCATTTATGCTCCACCGCAACATCCACATGGCACAGTACACAGAACAAAACGTGAAGCAATGGAAACCGAACATCATTGAAGATGCCCCGACTTATAAGAAAGCAATCTTTTACTTTGAAAATTAAAGATAGGTGATGGCACCAAAAATTTGTTAAATCAATGTCTTGTCTTTAATGTTATACATTCTATTTTGAAGGGGGCTGTCCAGAAAGTCGTATTTTTGATTTTCGGATGCCCCTTTTCATGTTTCAAAACCTTGATAGATCAGCATTCTTAATTATCGCATTTTTGTGGATATCCACTTTATGAACTGCCCCTTTTTTAAAATATATCTTGGTAAAGTTAAACTTGGATTTTATCGCTGCTTGGAGATGTCATTCTTCCCAAACATATACCTTAAAGCTAAAGAATCGGACAACATAGTTAAAGACAAATAATTTCTTCCTCTGTGAAACGAACTTTCCCTTTTGTTCGTTTTCCTTGGCTAATAGGAAAGTATAAATTTCTAATTTCTAATACGCAGCATAAGAAGCTCTAGCAGCATTACATCGCAGCCGAAAAAAGGCCTTTTCGGCGAATCCTAGTTTCTTGCTTGCCTAAAGGCTCGAGACATGAGTTTTCTTTAAATCATGTGAAAAATACTAGAAACTTTATGATTTCTTATTCGTATGATTAATTATAATCCTTAAGATTGTAGGAAGGATGAGGCGATAGATGAAACGCTGGCGCAAGAAGAGAGAAGCACGAAGAAAGCTCTACAAAGAAAATGACCGGTATACTCTCCTAGATTTTATACTCGATGTTTTATTCTGGATTCCAGAAGTGATTGTCTGGCCATTTCGATTATTGTTTTGGTTAATCCGAGGACTGGGTCGTCTCATTAGTAATCTGTATGATGCGATTTTTTAACTTTTAAAAAGACATTTCCTGAACGGATGCTTTGTATACGGTTTCAAAATAGGTTAAAATTTAATTGAAGGTATAAAAATCACAAGAAGACAATTTTATCATTTTCCTAGTATATGCATTATAAGGAGATGTCAATATTGAAACGGATTTTGAACTGTGTTGCTTCAGACTTTGCAAAAATGACAGGCTCTGAATTAAAAGCTTTCATTGCAGCTTCAGAGGGAAGAACGATGCTTTAGTGAAGTGGTTTGTACAGCTACTCCCCTTTATCCAGGTTTAACGAATGCTGAATATGTTGCAGCGTTTGGGGCAGACCTTGTTTTATTAAATATGTTTGACGTGAATAATCCAACAATTGAAGGATTAGAGGGAGTAGCACAAGAAGAAATCATACAAAGACTAAAAGAACTATTAGGTCGACCAGTTGGGATTAATCTTGAGCCAGTCGATTTAGAGGCAAAAACGATTGAAACGCTACAAAATTTACCTGAGGGAAGAATCGCAACGAAAAGCACGTTACAAAAAGCAATAGAGCTGGATGTCGACTTTATTTGCTTGACCGAAACCCCAAAACAGGTGTAACTAATCAGGAAATTGTTAAAGCAATTCAAACAGCAAAAGGAGTTTTCTCTGATAATATAATGATTATTGCCGGAAAAATGCATGGAGCAGGGGTTAACGGAGAAACTGGTAATCAAATTGTATCTGAAGGGGTTGTCCGTGAATTTGTCGAAGCGGGTGCAGATGTTGTTTTACTTTTTGGCGTTGGGACAGTTCCCGGTATGACATTGGATAAAACGGCAAGACTTATTGAAGTAGGACAAAAAGCAGAATCACTTGTTATGACAACGATTGGCACGAGTCAAGAAGGAGCAGACGAACAAACAGTGAAACAAATAGCACTCCATAATAAAATGGCCGGTGCAGATATTCATCATATTGGGGATGCTGGATTTAACGGAATAGCAGTGCCCGAAAATATTATGGCATACTCAGTAGCTATCCGAGGACGTCGGCATACGTTTATAAGAATGGCAGCATCTATAAAAAGGTAAGGATACGAATTGAGGGAAGAGATTGAGCGGAATAAAGCGGGAAGATTGGCTTCTTTCTTTACAAGTGGACGATGAAGTTGGAATTAAAGAAGTGACGAAAGGTATGGGGAATTCGTATATCTTTTCGATTGACCGAATTAAAGAAATAAAAGAAGATTCCATTGTGGTCGCTTCTGGAGTCGTGTTTAATAAAAATGGACTCTATCGATACAAAGTAGACACATATACAACCATTTCTTTTGAATATGAATTAGTTCCCCTAACTGATGAAATTAAAAGAAAAGGAAAGTATTATCATATTAAGAAATTGATTCAATTAATTACGACTGGTGGAATACAGTAGGTTGTCCACTCAATTTGAGCTTTGTATTTTTAAAAAGGGGGAGTAGAAGATGTTTTTTTTGTGGATTCTAGGAGGCTACGTATTGCTATCGTTACTTTTCTTGCCGGTACAATATCCGTATATTAAGGAGCTTAAAGAACGAAGAAAAGCAAATGGAGCCAAGGGAATTAGTCAAGATGAAATGATTGATAAAATGAGCTTTGAGGAACAACAACTAACGTATAATGTACAAGGAAATGTATTCATGCTTGTTTCAAATTTAATTGCAGAACTTATTTATTATGTGAAACATAAAAAGAAAAAGGATAGTGTCTAATATCATTAGACAGTGTACGTACAAGGTAATATCTTTTGCCTTGTATTTTTTTGGCTAATAGGAAAGTATAAATATTCCTGATATACATAAGCGCACAAGGAAGGCTACGAGCATTGTATCGCAACCGAAAAAAGGCTTTTTCTACTAACTACGGATCTTGGTTTCCTGAAAGATCTGGCGTCCCTCGAGTTTTTTTATCTTTGCCGAATATAGTTCTCCTCCAAATAAAGATAAAAATATTTTCTATCTTTTCCTCATTTATTTCGTTTATAATTAAACGTAGCAACTTGTCGAATACTGCTGAAAAAAAGGACTTTCCCTAGTGATAAAATTATAATTTTAATAGTTCGTATATTAGAAATGCCCTTTTATTTCTTGCGTAAACCATATACAATTATAGTAAGATTAAAGACCGGAGAGATATTCAAATGAAGAACAAGTATAAAGTTATTTTAATTGTAATCATATCCATTTTTCTAACAGCTTGTCAAACGGTGTCGGTAAATAATGCGACAAAATCCGTACAAATGCAAAATAAAACAAAATCCTCCACAGATTATCCTGGCTTAAATATTCAATCAACCATCGTAGAAAATGTGGCCTATCAATATTCCATTCATGTCCCCTATTTGAATAAAAAAATGTGGGATCAAGAGATGCAACTATGGACATCCAACACCGTAACGAACTTTATCCATGAAGCGAAAACCCACTTGACACCTGATAAAATAGGTCCACATGAATTACACATTGATTTTGAAATATTCTCTTATACAGCTGAAGTTTTATCAGTGAAATTTAATAAAACTGAACATCTAAGAGGCACAACTCCGAAACAAAGTAAAATCATTTATAACTTTGACCGTCAGTCTAATAAGTTTCTTTCAATATCCGACTTATTTAAAAAGGATTCCAATTATCTTGTTCGATTATCGCAACTCACGTATGAAAAGCTAATGGAAGATCAAGATTTTAAAAAAAGTGCAAAAGAAAAAACTATACGAAAGGGACTTGAGCCAAAAGTAGATCACTTTAACCACTTTCTTATAAAAGATAATAAACTGATTATTTTATTAACACCAGAACAAACTGGTGACCAATCGGGTAAAGAACGGCAAATCGCTATAGATGAAAGTGAACTAAGTGATATATTATTGAATAAGTATGTGAAAAGTACTACGAATAAGGATAGAAATGTGCAAGCAAGTGTAACTAAGAAAGTATCAAGTAAAAAGAAAGCTGTTTTGGATCCTAAGAAAAAACATGTTGCACTCACTTTTGATGATGGACCACATCCAACCGTTACACCAAGGATTCTTGATATATTAGCAAAACACCATGCACATGCAACATTTTTCGTTTTAGGAAATCGAGCTGAGTTTTATCCGAATCTTTTACAAAGAGCGGTTTTAGAGGGGCATGAAATTGGGAGTCACTCTTGGAGTCATCCACAATTAACCAAGCTAAAGCCAAAACAAATCGAAAGTCAGCTAGATAAAACAGATGAACAAATAAAAATGGCTACAGGGAAACCGGCTGGACTCGTCCGCCCGCCATATGGTGCTTTAAATGATACCGTAAAATCAATTGCAGGTAGACCGATAATCAATTGGTCGGTCGATACGGAAGATTGGAAGAGCCGCAATGCCAATAAAATTATTGCCCAGGTGAAGAGACAAGTAAGTGATGGATCGATTATTCTTATGCATGATATATATCCGACAACGGCTCAGTCACTTGACAAAGTATTAGATTGGCTAAACAAAGAAGGTTATCTAGTAGTAACCGTTAGTGATTTATTAGGATTTACCAATAATCCAGAAAGCATTGAAGCTGGTAAGGTATATTCATTTAAAATAAAATAAAAAATTTTGAACCGAGCATGAAAGTGTTCGGTTTTTTCTCTGTCAAAATTTAATAAAAGGGCTGTTTCCTTAAAGATTGCTTTATTACCTTTGTTGTTATTCACTATTTCGGACGCGCATCTTTAAGCATACTTCACAATTCGTAGCTCATTTTTGAAAACAGCCAAAAAGATTTAAATCTTTTAAAACTATTTCTATCAAATCACGAATATATAAGTGACATCAGGAAAGTGAGTGTTTATGGTGATGACTGCAGAAAAGAGATGGATTCGAAAAATTGTACAAAATGCTGACAAGGAAAGTGCAAATAAACTAATTGAAAAATACTATCGTGAAATTTATGTTTTTGTTTTTAAACAAATGTTGGATGAGCACCTATCACTTGATTTCACCCAAGAAATCTTTATCCGGATGTTACAATCCATTAAGCACTATGACCCCAGTAAATCAAGTTTTCGTACATGGTTATATCGTATCGCAACAAATCACTGTATCGATTATTTTCGCTCGAAGGAATTTAAAATACGTCAACGAATCGACTTTGTTGATACTGTAGACGAAGAGGGATCAGATGAGGTTGAGCTAACACTTGAATTTAAAGAAGATTACGAGGTAGTTCAAAATCTTTTAGCAAAGAAACCGGAACTTGTCCAAAAAATTATTCGTTATAAAATTTTTCTTGACTACACATTTGGGAAATTGCCGAAATGGAATGTATTCCAGAATCAACTGTGAAAACGAATTACTATAAGACAATAAAACAACTTAGAAAAGAAATGGAGGTTTATTTTCATGGAAAAATTTGAAGTGAAAATGCCATCGGATACAGAAATTGATGAACAAATATCGATTATTGTAGCGAAGGGATTAACGAAAAAGCAAACCATTTTTCATAATGTACGGACTATTTGGAGGGTTTTTCCTAATCGGTGGTTACTATTTGGTAAGGGAGAAGGAATTTTTTCGCTTATTTTATTACTATGTGTGATTTTGTTTACAGTATTATTGACAAAAAATCAATCGTTTGAAATGAATCAATTTTATGCATATGTGTTTACTCTATCTCCATTTATTTTTATTAGTTCAGCCATTTTTACTTTTCTAGATAAAAAGCTTAATGGCACATTTGAAATAGAGATGACGGCAAAATATACCGTTTATCAAATGTTAGCGATTCGAATGTTTTTCTATAGTTTATATGCCAGTGTCATAAATATTACTTTTATCATGATTGTTTCACAGTTTATAGGGATTGATGTGTTTCGGGCAATTGCCATTACGTTGTCTAGTTTATTTCTTTTTGCTACATGCTTATTGATTTTGTACAAGGAAAAGCATCTTTACTTTCGTATGAGTATTTTTTGTTTTACATGGGCGGCAGGGAATATATATCTTTATCAATTGTTAAAAGAAACATATACCCAAGTAGTGGAACAAATTCCATTAACAGTCTATTTCATTCTTGTACTTCTAATTATTCGGTTTTACTTCTACGTATTAAAGCAATTTTTCACAAGAAATCAAGGAGGCGCTTATGAATGCTTATCTTAGAAAACGTTAGTAAAAGATATGGAAATTTTCAAGCTTTACAAGAAATTAATATGGAATTGGAAAATGGTATTTATGGACTGTTAGCTCCAAATGGTGCAGGAAAAACGACATTAATTAAAATGCTTGCCACGTTGATGAGACCATCAGAAGGGAAAATCACTTATGGTGGTAAGGATATATTTGTACTGGATGAAGAATATCGAGACTTATTAGGGTATTTACCACAGCAATTTGGTTTTTATAAGCATTATTCTCCGGTTCAATTTTTATCATATTTAGCTGCCTTAAAAGGAATTGATAAAGAAACAGCTGAGGTTCGAATTGATGAAGTTTTAGAAATGGTGGCCTTAAGTGATGTAAGAAATAAAAAAATGCGGAAATTCTCAGGGGGGATGATTCAACGCGTTGGAATAGCACAAGCGTTGTTGAATAATCCAAAAGTCCTTATTTTAGACGAACCGACTGCTGGACTTGATCCAAAAGAACGTGCGCGGTTTCGACATCTCTTATCAGAATTAGCAAGAGATCGAATGATTTTACTTTCTACCCATATTGTTTCAGATGTCGAGTCAATTGCGAATGAAATTATTATGATTAAGAATAAGAAACTTTTATATAAAAGTGAACCTTCAGCAATTTGTAACACGTTAGCTGGATCAGTATTCGAAACAGAGGTTGAGTTTAACGATTTAGCAAATTTCGCGAAAAAATATGTAACATTAGCGGAAAAACATGATAAAGGGAAAATGATTGTTCGTTTCGTGGCAGAGAAAGAAAAAAGTTTGGAGTGGCAAGTAATGAAGCCGCAACTGGAAGATGTATTTTTATACGAATATGCTAATGAAAGTACGAGTGGGTGATAAGCATGCGAATTACGCTATTCGAATTACAAAAGGTGTTCCGCACGCCGGTTATTCTATTTTTACTCATTGTGTTTATTGGTTTCAATACCTTTCTTATCTTCTCGAATGCCCAATTTAGGGATGAACTTAAAGTAGTGAATCAAATCGTCGAAAAATATGGACTGACTTTTAATGACAGTACATTAGAGCAATTAAATAGAGATATCGATAAAGAAATGACAAAAATTGATTCGAATTTTCATACAGCAGAAGATTTTTTTAATCAATTAACATACAAAAAATACGAAACATATAACGTAAAAAATCAGAAGGCGATTGATCAATTATCTTTATTTTTCATGTATTATACGAATGCACTAAGTTTAGACAAACGCTATCAAACGATAAATATCGAAAAAATAGGTGAAGGGTTAAAGGAAACATATCAAATATCTGGGATAGCTGCTAAATTTATCGATTACGAGCATAAAAAACTCGAACCACGGTTTCAAGAAATGGTAAAAAGCGAAGAATACAAAACTTGGTTTTTTGCAGGAGATGTATATCGAATGCATAGTTTGTTGTTCCGTTCAATTTTAAAAACGCTTGCTGTAGAAGGAACAATTTTAGTTGTCTTAATAACCGCACTATTAGCTTGTTATGAAAAGGACCAGAATACAAGTCTCGTTACTTTTTCCACAAAAGTAGGAAGAAATGTGATGAAAAGAAAGTTGTTTGCGTCTTTAATAAGTTCGGTTATTGTTGGTTTCGTTCTGTTTGTAACAATGCTTGTGACTTACTTTACTCTGTTTGATTATCATCATTTGTGGAAATCTGTTATATCTAGCGGCTTGAATTGGGAATATAACTTACCATATGTTACTTGGTGGAAAATTAGTTTTTCTCAATTCTTATGTTTGGCGATTATCATTATTTTTCTCACGTGGCTATTAATCTCTATGCTGACTTTTGCCTTATCAATATTTATTCAAAATAGTTATATTACAACAATTGCAACTTATTTAACTTTGTTAGCGATGTTTGTTATCCCGAGTTATATTGCATCTTCATCCGTGTTACTTCTTTTAAGTCAAGTGAACTTAACGTTACTAATATTGAACCCACATATGTATTTTAATGGATTGGCAGGATTAACTGGATTTGAGCACCATGAATTGATAACAATCTCTTGCTGGACAATGATGATTGGAATACTCGTATGGATTACGTTAAGACGATTTAGTAGAAAGGATCTCGTTTAATTATGAATATATTTTGGATTGAGTTTAAAAAGTTTTTTACTTGGCCGGTTATCATACTAGCGCTCGTAGCAAATGTATTATTATTTCAGCTGTTAATAAGTTTTGATTTGAAGTATTTCCCAAACGGTCGCCCGGCAAAAGATTTATTCGGAGTTGAGCGAGAAATGATTGAGAAGTACGGTGAATCTTTAAATGAAAAAGAATATCAAGACTTTGTTTCTATGTACGAGAAGCGAGTAGCTGATGCAGATGAATTTTTACAGAAGAATCAAAAGGCGATAGCAGCTGCTGTATCTACTTATCAAGAATATAGAAATTCAAATCGGGATAATCAAGCCATTCATGCGCTTCAAGATTATCTTATGTTTGAAGAAGGAATTGATTTGTTTTGGGAACTACAAGCGTGAGAATCGGTTATGGAGAGCTATAAATATAGAGTGGAAACTTTGGAGGCAGAAGGAAGGGATTTTTCAGATAAAGGAAAAGAACGCGTTCAAGAAATGATTACAAACGGAAAATTTTCTTATTACGAATCTATGGTTCTCGATAACTTCTCTACTTACTCAAGTAATGTCCTAATCATCATCTTGTTTACAATATCGATTGTACTGTCACCGATATTTTTACGCGATAAGATGAGACGTGTCATTCCTCTTCAATATACGAGTAAAATTGGGAGGAGGATTTTTAATGAGAAGTACTTGGCTGGCCTTGTTATGACAGGACTTTTACTTACACTGTTGGTCATCATCTATAGTGGATTATATTTAACGAACGATACATCGAGATATTTCTTTATGCATTTGTATAGTATGTCACTCATGGTTCCTTGGTATGATTTAACATTTGCTCAATATATTACTCTTACAATTATCGCAATCTACGTAATTGGATTCATTTTTGGTATTATAACAATGATGACATCAGCAATTGTGAAAAATTATATCGCACAAATTGGGTGTCAAATCGTTACAATTAGTGCTTTTATATGGTTAATTGTACCAATATGTGTGGAACGAATGATTTGGGTAGGATATATGCAGTGGGTCGTACCTTGTATATATAGTGCTAGTGATAGGTAGTGTCCTGTTGTATAAAGGAGTAAAACGAAAGGATTTAGTGAATGATTTGCTTTAAATTGGATTCGGGAATGACAAATTTATAACATATCTAATATAAGAAGGGTTCTAAAATAGTTCGAAAAGTTTGATAAAGTATTGGCTGTTTACTATAATAAGGGCGTTCGTTAATAAGAACCTCATTAGACATTTGTCTAAAATTCTGAGACGGAAGGTGACGTGCTATGGGAAAAAAGTTAGTCGCGGAAGTACGAAAGGATTTTAGAAAATCAGCTTTAAAGAATTTAAGAAATAATGGTCGTATTCCTGCTGTTGTATATGGCCGAGGGGAGGAAACAAAGGAAGTTTCCGTTAACCGAAGTGATTTATTGAAATTGCTCCGAGAGCATGGGAGAAATGCATTAATTTCGCTAGACTTGAATGGTGAAGTGAAGGATGCAGTTCTGAGCGATTACCAAGTCGATTCAATAACACAAGAAGTTTTACATGCTGACTTTCTTTTAGTTGATATGGCTACTGAAATTCAAGCAAGAGTCCCTATAACATTAGTTGGAAATGCGAAAGGTGTTCAAACTGGTGGTGAATTACAGCAATTATTATATGAAGTAACCATCACTTCAAAACCGAGAGAAATTCCTGAATATATAGAAGTTGATATTTCGGAATTGGAAATTGGTGATGTAGTAAAAGTTGCGGATCTTCGTGAAAAATACAGCTCAATTACTATAAATCATGAAGATGACGATGGAATTGCTTCAGTCACCGCTTCAAGAGTTACTCTAGAAGATGCTGAAGAGGAAGTCGCTCCTACATCTGAACCAGTTGAAGCTTTATAGAGTAATACATTTGTGCGGAAAATGGTGCCCATTCATTGTTAAGGCATCATTTTTGGCTTTTCGAGGGATATTGTTTTTCAGTTTATGAGGAGCACGAGTAGCAATCAACGCATAGATCCGGCCTATGAACGTGAAATTGAGGGAATCGGGCAAAAAAGAGCTCATAGAACCGATCTATGAGCCTAAAAATCGGGGAATCGGGCAAAAAAGAGCTTATAGAACCATTCTATGAACTTAAAAATCAAGAAGTCAGGCAAAAAATAGCATATCGAACAATTCTATTTGTGTTATGATTACATTGAACTATATAAAAACATCATAAAGAAAGAGGAATACTCTATGTTCACGAAAAATAAGCCGAAACAAGAGGATATCAACCTATTAAAAGAAAAAATTGATGAATTAAATCAAAAACTAAAAGAAAAAGAAGATGCTTTTCAAATCTTCTTAAACAATATACATAAAGAATTGCTATCCACAATGGAAGCCAATGAAAAAGTGAATGATGAGCACCATGTCATTATGAAATTAGTAGAAAAAATTAGTCATGAGTATCAAGGTGTAGAGGAAAGCACGCTAAAAAACCAAGAAAACTCAAACACAATGCTCAAGAAAGGCAACTCCCTTCTTACATCAACAGAATCAATGGTAACTGTATCAGAAAAGGGGAAAGCTTCGATTGATGAAGTGAAAAATATAATTGACGACTTAGGACAACAATCTAAAGAAACTTCCCAAAGTATGAATCAATTAAGTGAAAGTTCCAAGGAAATTGAAGGAATTGTAAACGTTATTAGCCATATATCAGAAAATATTAATCTCTTAGCATTAAATGCATCGATTGAGGCATCACGTGCTGGGGAGCATGGTAGAGGTTTTGCAGTCGTTGCAACTGAAATTAGAAAGTTAGCGGAAAGTGCTAAGGAAAGTACAACAAATATAAATGAGTTAACGAAAAAGGTGCAAAAGGAAATTCTTCAAGCGAATACAAACAGCCAACAAAGTAATGTATTAATTACTCAAGGTGTGAATGCCAATCTACAAGCAAATCAAGAAGTTAATAAATTATTAGGAATCATCCATGCTGTAAAAGAAGAAGTACTCCAATTAATAAAAATCATAAATACCCAACATGGAATAAGTGAAGATGTCCTCAAAAAATTTACGACGACTGCTGAACTGTTCCAAGAAACAAACGATATGATTGTCGATCATATTAAAGAAGGAGAATTGATTAGCAGTAAATTACTTGAAGCGTTAGACGAAGTGAAGAAATATAAAGAAATCATGTAGACATCTAAAATATGATTAAAAATATTTAATAATTTTGATACGAGATGTGAAAAATGTATCGAATCCTCGTCTATGGAAATGATATCTATAAAAACAATTCTAACTTATAAGTTCGTTGAGGAGCCATTAAAAGAAGATTTTTTCTATAATAAAAAGTGTTGCCGCCCTATAAGAGGACGAAGCAACACTTTTTTACATTTCATCGGCGATACCGAGTAAAGCAATCCCCATCACAACAATCATAATCATTGCATAATGAACGGTACTTAATTTTTCCTTTAAAAATATCCGCGATAGAATGACTGAAACGACACTATAGGAAGCAATTAACGGTGCAGCAATAATTGCTCGCTCTGTCATTGCGAATACATAAAAGAATTGCCCAGCTGTTTCAAAAACCGCCGCAGAAGTTCTTACAGGTTGTTTAAATACGTTGAACGCTTCTTTTTTAATAAAATAAATATAGATGTAGGAGACGATGGCAATGAGTAGCCATGTGAATTCGTATGCTAGTAGAGCCGCATCTTCACTAATTAAACTTAATTCATCTAAATAAATTCCATCGGCAAACGTTCCTAGTGCATCAAAAAACGCATATAAAATTGGGAATGTAATTGCCAAAATACTTAATTGATATTTTGGGTCAACGACTGCATTTTCCGCCTTTAACGCTGCAGTTTGGGCACGTTTTTCCAATACACCTAATCCAATAACACCTAATGTAATAAACACAATCCCAGCTATATTAATCCAGCCAACTGGACGAGGGAAAAAGATGTATAATAGGATGGCAGTAATGGCACCAGATGAATTTTGGACAGGTGAAGAAATAGATAATTCAATGTAACGCAACCCGAAATATCCGATTAGCATTGAGATGATATACATGGAAGAAACAGGTAAATACTTTACCATATCTATCGGGTCAAACTGAAGTCCTTTAATAAGCATATATAAAATGGCATGAATCCCCATTACTAAGCCGACCATAATGCCAACTTTTAAATGGCTATAGTTATCATTACTATCAGAACCTTTTTTATAGAAAAGGTCTGCCGTTCCCCACGATAATGTCGTGAGTATCGCAAATAGAAACCACATGATTTGTATTCTCCTCTTTCTAACAATATGTATTTTTGGATGAATGATAGGAACAAAAAACGTTTATTATTATACAGGAAATTAATAATGAAATCTACAGGAAAAAGGATGGGGTATGTTTTTAAAAAAAGAACTGATAGACTTTATGTGCTACATTTGTCTATACGAATGTTATGTAAAAATATTTTACAAATAAATGGTAATTACGTTACAGTAATAGTCTATAGCAAAAGATCACCATATGAAAGGGAATTTGAAATGCAGGAAATTTTACAATTTATAAAAGCGATGTTACCAACGATTCGTTCAGCGATTCCAATCTATTTAGTAGGAAGATTCATGTTTTATCTAATTATGAGAAGAAGAGGTTTTAAAACGAATTTCCGCCACGAGTTACTTTTACTAATCTTTGTCTTATTTATGGCAGGACTCGCTTCTCAAACGGTCATCTCACAAAATCTTATTCAGGACGGGATAGCAGAGAGTGGGGAGTTACGGGTGAATTTAACACCTTTCCATAAGTTGACGGAAATACAGACAGCTCTACAGTATAATAATGTCCATTACATTCTAATAGAAGTATTTGGAAATATTGCGATGTTTGCTGTTATTGGTTTCCTGCTACCTTTATTATGGTCAGAATTTGAAAGTTTTAAAAATATCGTGTTGATCTCATTTACTATTTCTTTAGTTATAGAAACAACCCAATTATTTCTCCCAAGGGCGACAGATGTCGACGATTTAATTATGAATACGTTAGGTGGAGTCATTGGTTATATGATTTACCGTATAGGGAGGCGCATTTTTCCAAATGTGATAAAAACACATGAAAGAGATTTTTAATAACTATAGGATTCCTTCATTTCTTAAATCGTAACGGTTGACACAAATATATCCTTATAGTAGTCTATATTTATATAATTTCATATAAAACCTCACTACATAAGGTGAGGTAGAGGCGCGATATTTAACAGTCTTTGGTGGAGCTTGAGAAGGCGCTGATACTAAGGAGAAGGAAATATCGCCGAAGCTTGTAATACTTTTCTCGGTATTACTTGCTGGGCTTACAGTGAATAATTGTAAGACTGTCTCAGTTAACAAATCCCAAGTTATCTGAGTTGTGCTATCTCCATTTTGGGAAATGTAGGGAGGGACTAGGTGCAGAATGAATATACGCGACCTGAGTTCAACTCAGGTCGCTTTTTATTATAATTTCGAAATTGCAAAATATTGAAAAAGGAAGAGGAGAAAGAAAATGAGGAATAAGTTCTGGATGCTAATAACGTTTACTATTTTGGCAATGTTTGTTTTAGCAGGATGTGGTTCAAGTGATTCAGCAGGGAAAAACGGTGGTTCGAATAAAAAAGATGATAATACGTTTAAAGTTGGAATGGAAGCTGGTTACCCTCCATTTAACTGGACGCAAACGAATGATTCAAACGGCGCTGTGAAAATTGAAGGAAGCCAAGAATATGCTGGTGGATACGATGTGGAAATCGCGAAGAAAATTGCTGAAGGATTAGGAAAAAAATTAGTCGTTGTGAAAACAGAATGGGACGGATTAATCCCTGCCTTACAATCTGGGAAAATTGATGCAGTTATCGCAGGAATGTCCCCTACAAAAGAAAGGAAAGAGTCTATTGATTTTACAGACATTTACTATAACTCCAATTTAGTTATGGTTGTAAAAAAAGGCAGCAAGTATGAAGACGCAACATCTATTCAAGATTTTAAAGGTGCAAAAGTGACAGCTCAATTGAATACATTCCACTATTCAGTGATTGACCAAATTAAAGGAGTGGACAAACAACAACCGAGTGATAACTTCCCTGCAATGAGAGTTGCCTTAGAATCTGGTGTTATTGACGGATATGTAACAGAACGGCCAGAAGCTGTAAGTGCCTCATCTGCAAATAACGACTTTGTGATGGTAGAATTTGAAGATGGGTTCAAAACATCAACAGAAGATACAGCGATTGCAGTCGGTATTAAAAAAGGTAGTGAATTAAAGGAAAAAATTAATGAAATTTTATCAAAAATCCCAGAAGAACAACAACAAGAAATAATGGATGCTGCAATTAAAAACCAACCAGCAGCAGAATAACGTAAAGGGGGGTGTCTAAAAGGTGTGGCACCACGTATAAACGATAGGAGATATTATCGTTTTCGTGGCATCTGCCCCCAAATTAGACACCTCTTACTTTTATTTTAGGAGGATATGTATGAGCTTCGAATGGATCGTTAAAATTTTTATAGAAAACTGGCCGATGTTCTTAAGAGGAGCAGGAATCACGCTATTAATCGCCTTAATTGGTACAATTGTCGGGGCAATCATTGGATTAATTATTGGTGTCATTCGAACGATACCGATGCCAGAAAAAGGTGTAAAACGGTTCCTATTAAAATTTGTTCATATCATTTTATCAATCTATATCGAGATCTTCCGTGGAACGCCAATGATTGTACAAGCTATGGTCATTTACTTTGGTACCGCATTAGCGTTTGGACTAGATATTGACAGACTATGGGCAGCCTTTTTCATCGTTTCAATCAATACCGGTGCATATATGTCAGAAATCGTTCGCGGTGGAATTGTTTCCATTGATAAAGGTCAATTTGAAGCAGCTCAAGCAATTGGAATGAGCCATTTTCAAACAATGACAAATGTCGTTTTACCACAAGTATTACGAAATATTTTACCTGCGACAGGAAATGAATTTGTCATTAATATAAAGGATACTTCGGTATTGAACGTCATTTCTGTATCAGAGCTGTTCTTTGCAACGAAATCTATTGCTGGTAATAATTTTAGATATTTTGAATCGTTTTTTATTGCTTCAGTTATTTACTTAGTCATGACGATTACCGTCACTCGAATTTTACGTTATTTAGAGAGAAAGTTAGAAGGGCCGGAAAATTACAACTTAGCGGGAAATCAAATGCAAGTAAAAACACCAGATATCCCATCGTCGCAAAACTAAAAGGGGGACGCAGAAAATGAATACAGTCATCGATATTCAACATTTGAATAAATCATTTGGGGATCACGAAGTATTAAAAGATATCAATTTTTCCGTAAAAAAAGGTGAAGTCGTAAGCATCATCGGGTCATCTGGTTCTGGGAAATCGACATTGCTTCGTTGTATTAACCTGCTTGAAAAGCCTACAGGTGGAGCGATTATTTATCAAGGAAAAAATATATTAGATGATGCCCATGACATTAATCAATATCGGACAAAATTAGGAATGGTATTTCAACAATTTAATTTGTTTAATAACCATAATGTGTTAAATAATTGTATTGTTGGTCAAGTGAAAGTATTAAAACGGCAAAAGGAAGAAGCAAAACAACTCGCGATGAAATATTTAAAAGTAGTTGGGATGGAGCAGTATATCGATGCAAAGCCGAAACATTTATCTGGTGGGCAAAAACAACGGGTAGCGATAGCAAGAGCACTCTGTATGGAGCCGGATGTACTTCTCTTTGATGAGCCGACATCTGCGCTTGATCCAGAGATGGTCGGGGAAGTATTGAAAGTCATGAAGCAATTAGCGGAATCTGGTTTAACGATGCTCGTTGTTACGCATGAAATGGAATTTGCGAGAGAAGTTTCGGACCGAGTCGTGTTTATGGATAAAGGGGTTATTGCCGAAGAAGGAACTCCAGAACAAATTTTTAATCATCCGAAGCAAGACCGTACTCGCGCATTTTTAAAACGAACATTAAAAATGGAAATTTAAGCAGGGGTCAAGAGAATCGTAGGCATTTCCGAGATACTTGCCTTGATCATTTTATAGAGGTCTCATTATTATATAAGATTGGAGCGAATGTATAAAGGAAGTAACCGTATATCCGGTATAAAAGCCGATGTACGGTTATTTTTATATTTTCAGAATGCATGTTCATTCAGCATGCATGTTCATTCAGCATTTCAATATAGATTCCTTGTTGATTGTTTACTATAAAACGAGTAATGAAGAAATATTTTTTTCATTGAAGCAATGTTAGTAAATTTTTAAAAATGAAAGGGAATTAAGCCAACGAGCTATGATAATGTTAAATTAAGGAAATAATGAAAGAGGTGTTCCGAATGAGAAAGTTAAACGATGGTCCAAACATTCAGAAGGAGAAAGAAACGGTTCAACAAATGATTACGATTTACTGTCGGAAAAAACATCATCAGAAGGAACTATGTGAGGAATGTAAAGATTTGTTACAATATGCACATAAAAGACTATCATATTGTCGATTTGGTGAGGATAAAACCGCTTGCTCAAACTGTAAAGTCCATTGTTATAAGCCTGTGTATCGCCAAAAGATTAAAGAGGTTATGCGTTATTCTGGACCGTGGATGCTCCTTTATCACCCTGTATATTCTGTTTTGCACCTATTAAATGGAAAATAAACTAGCTTTCCCATCTTGTATGTAAGCGAATGATGCAGTAAAAACAAGAAGTCTAACCCCAATGAATGAGGTTAGACCTCTCTATCTTTTTCGAATTGTAAAATTACCACGCAACAGTTGCCAATTCTGTGGAAATGGATAACCAAGTGCCCAATAACTGACCCCTCTTAATCGATATTCTTTCACTGTATCAAATTTCGCCTGAGCACTTCTCGCATCTTCAAACCAAACAACGTGAGAGCGCCCTTGTTGATCTTGGTAAGTGAAAAACGGTGATTGAGTCGTGTTATCATATTGGATGGTCGCCCCGTATTTTGTTGCCCTTCTAATTGCCTCTTGCATACTAAATGTTTCTGCTTCTTGACCTTTTACATGTGGGAGCAGCCAATCACGCGCATAAACTTGAAATCCCATGAAAATTTTGTCCCTCGGTATGACTGAAACGGCATAATCGAGAACACGTCGAATTTGATTTAATGGTGAAATGGATTGAGGTGGTCCAAGTCGATATCCCCATTCATACGTCATTAATACAACAAAATCAACGATACGGCCATGTGCGGGATAATCATGAGCTTCATAGAGTAAGCCTTTTTGGTCACCACTTGTTTTTGGTGCTAATGCCGTTGAAACGAAGAAACCTTCTGGATGGAGACGGTTCACGGCACGTTGCAAAAATTGATTATAGTTTTCTCGGTCTTCTGGATAGACATTTTCAAAATCAATATTAATTCCCTGGTAGCCCTTTGCTCGCATAATCGTGATTGCGTTTGTTAGCAACCGATCCTGTAAATCAGCACTCGATAAAATGGTATGAGCTAAGCGAGAGCCAGGGTCGCGATAAGTAAAGTTTGTAATACAGAGCATCGGTACGGCACCGGTTGCTTTCGCTGCTTGTAAGAAAGCTGTGTCATTAATCGGAGTTAGTCCACCATCGGCTGTCATCGTGTATGCAAAAGGTGAGGCGTAAGTTAAAAGTGAGCCAACTTCTTGAATTTCTTTCCCAGCTTGTTCTCCTTGATTGGTTGTGTAAGCATTGACATCAATAATCGGCTTTCTAAAAGGAATCGTTAGTCGGGTTCCTGGAAAAAGGACGTTTGGATTTTGAATGTTATTTTGGCGAATGAGTTCTTGAAGCGGCACTTGGTATTGGTTTGCAATTTGCCATAGGGTTTCTCCTGAACGGACCATATGGACTTTATAAGACGTAGGAATAACGAGAGCAAGACCGATAACTAGATTATTTGGGGATTCGAGTTCATTTGCTGATACGATTTGATTGATTGGAACACCGTATGTTTGAGAGATAGCCCACAATGTATCTCCGCGCTGAACAACATGAATAACCACAATTCTCCTCCTTAGTAAAAAGACATTCCATTGTAATACGTATGCAAGTGATTAGGGGAATATGTTTATTTGAATAATGATTCGTAAGGAAGCTATGAATGTATATGTTAATCTAAAACTGAGCCACCTTATTAATTGAAAAGTGAGCCACTTTTGATAGAAAATAACCCTGACATTATTGTTAGGGGGAGTATCAGAGGTGATTACTTTGAATGTGAAACAACAAATAATAAAGATGCATTTGGAGGGAAAAAGTCAGAGGAAGATTGCAAAAGAATTGAAAAAATCTAGAAATACAGTAAAAAAATATATAAAGGAGTTCGAAAATAGTAAGTTAACGGATGTTCGAAATTTACCAATACCAGAGGAGATTATAAAACCACCAACTTACACAAAAAGAGTTGGTAGGAAAAGAGTATTAAGTGATGAAATTATCGAGAAAATTCGAGGATATATAAAAGAAAATGAGTGGAAAAGAGAGAATAATTTAGGTAAACAACAAATGAAAATCATTGATATGCATGAAAAGTTGATAGAGGAAGGGTGTGAAATTAGTTATACCACAGTACGTAATTTTGTAAACACGGAGCTAGCAAAGAAAAACGAGGTATTCATACGTAGAAATTGCGAACCTGGTTATGAAGTGGAATTTGATTGGGGAGAAATTAAAATCGAGGTGAATGGAAAATTAAGAAGCTATTCCCTAGCGGTTTTCACTTTAGCACATAGTAATTATCGATTTGCGAAAATCTATGAGTCTGAAACCATGGTTTGTGTTTTAGACATCCATTCCTTATTTATTGAACACATTGGTTTTATCCCTACGGTATTTACCTATGACAATATGAGGACTGTGGTTAAATCGTTCATAGGATCAGAAAGGGAAATCACCGACGGTATGAAAAATATTTCAGATTATTATGGGTTTAAAATTCGACTATGTGAACCAAGAAAGGGAAATGAAAAAGGCCACGTTGAACGTAGTGTAGAGTACATTCGTAGAAAGGCATTTTCATCAAATTATAAATTTACAAGTTTAAAAGAGGCAGAGGAACATTTGACAAGGGTACTAATAAGAATCAACCAGCAGTTACATCACCAGCATTTATTAAAACACATTGAATTAATGGAACACGAAAGGTCTGTATCCAAGCCAGCAATAACTCCTTTTGACGTTGCAGAGTTAATAGAATGTCGGGTGGATAAGTATAGTACAGTTGTCATAAAACAGAATCATTATTCTGTGCCAGAAGGACATGTTGGGAAATTTATTAAAGCAAAAGTAGGAGCTGAAAAAATCAAACTATTTATCGATGGGGAGCTTGTAGCAGAACACAAACGGAATTGGGGCTTACATCAGTGGGAAATGAATATTTATCACTATCTAAAAACCTTTGAAAAGAAAAAAGGTGCCATAGCTCAAAGTGAATGTTTGAAGCAGGCACCGGATGAAATTAAAATGATATACACCAATTATTATACAGGAAATGAAAAAGACTTCATAGAGTTACTTTTATATATTCAAGAAAAAGATAATTTAGGGCAAGTGTTAGAAGCTATTGAGAAACTAAATAATATTCGCTTTGGTTTTGTCACTACAGAAAGAATACAATTCATCTGTGAGCAAACCAATACTGACAAGTTAACTGATGAGAACAAGGACGACATCATGAAACAGTCAGAAAGAAATCTAAAAGCCTACGCAGATATGTTTGATCAATCTGAAGAAGGAGATATCTTATATGGATAAAAGGCAAGAGATTATTGAGCTGTGTAAGGAATTGCGTTTGCCTAGTATTCGAAGGATGGTCAATGATGAAAGTAATTTCAAAAAACCGGATGAGGCATTTGAAGTGTTACTTCAGGTGCTTCATCAAGAACATAGCGACCGACTGATACGGTCGAAACAGAATCGAATACGTACAGCCAATTTCCCACAGAAAAAATTATTGGAAGAATTAGTTGAAAGTTCTTTACCTGATCAGGCCCGACAAAAGTTACCTTATTTAAAAACGTTAAAGTTTATTGAAGAAGGACAAAATGTGATTTTTACAGGTTCACCCGGTACGGGGAAGTCGCACATTTCTATAGCACTCGGTATAGAAGCCTGTTTAGCTGGATATAAAGTCTTCTTTGCGACAGTACCATCTCTAATTAATCAACTTAAAGAATACAAATCTGAAAGAACTCTTCGCTCATTTGAATTGAAATTTGAAAGATATGATTTAGTAATCATTGATGAACTTGGATATATCTCATTTGATAAAGAAGGAGCAGAACTATTATTTACGCATTTATCATTACGTGCAGGGAGAAAGTCTACAATCATTACAAGCAATTTACCATTTTTAAAATGGCAAGAAATCTTTCATGATCCAGTTTTAACAGCTGCCTTAACGGATCGGCTTACACATAAGTCACATGTTATTAATATGAATGGGCCATCTTTTAGAATGAAAGAAACAAAGGCTTGGATGAATTTAAATAAATTCGAGGTGGCTCAAAATTAAATTGCGAAATGGCTCACTTTTCACTTGCGAAATACATATGAATACATGGAGAGTTATAAATCAAGCAAGTCGTCCATTAAATGTTATGTATTTTAAATATACTTTACAGATGCTATGTCTATTTGACGCTTACATCTATATATAAAGTAGCTAGCATTTAATATCAATCATTATTTTATTTCTCGACTCTGCTTTCTCTCATATATAACCCCAAAATAAACAATTGCTATGAAAATAAAGTTTTGCTAAATCCAACCTGATTTCGTTTGGAAAATCTTCTGCGAATTCGGGATCTCTTCAATGTCAACCCTTACCAATCCAGTCTTTTCTCATATTTTGATTTTGTATTATGGTAAAACTATTTTTTAACTTCTGAAATCATTCTCATCTTAAAAATCTTTAATTTGTTTTGGAATATAGAAGAGAGAAAAGGGTTATTAAGAATGTGAAGACAATGTAACTTACAATTATATTGTTATTAACCTTTTGGAAATATGATAATATAAATTAATAAAATAATTAAATTGAAGTATTGTTCCTTAACTATAGGCAGATCTATGCAAGATATATAAAATGAGGAGATTTTGAATATGAAACATGAAGTAAAATGTTTAGGGTGTAGCTTAGCAAATAAAACCGAGCCGGTAAATATTGTGTATGAAAATGATTATGTTACTTGTTTTTTGGACCACGAACCTTTTAATGAAGGGCATACCTTAATTCTGCCTAAAAAACATTTCGTGGATGTTGATAAACTTGATAATGAAACTGCTAGTGCAATTATGAGTGCTTCTATTCTAATATCAAAAGCGTTAAAGCAGTTATACAAACCTGACGGGATTACTGTTACTCAAAATGGTGGCATCTTTAATGAATTAACTCATTACCATATGCACGTTGTTCCCAGATACAAAAATCAATCGTTTGCAGATTTCTATAATGAGGATGTAGTATTAAATGGAAATATCAGAGAACTATCATATACTAAGAATTTGTTAAAGAAAGCAATAGACAAGTTGACATAGAGTTTCCAACTTCAAGTAAAGGGTACCAGGCTTAAAGAATTAGTGATGTACCCATCTTTAAAAAAATTACTATCTTTCTGTAAACCTCTTGGTTTCCAAGCCATTTTTGTTCTTACCTGCTGGATCTTTGCTGATTTTAAAGGAAAAAGCGAAGAGAAGACGAGGAGAAAATATGCACCTAGTTGTTTCTCGAAAAAACCATTCAATCGACTTGTTTTACTCCAATATGAGTATAACCTAAAACTGAATCTGACAGTGGATTCAGTCTTTTTTATTTATTTTATAATTTCTAAATTAATCGCTTAATAAGGATTATATAGTATAGCTGTATGAGGTTGAAGGAAATAAGAGTTAGAAAGTGAAGAGGCAATAATTTTATGAAAATTGATAAATAAAAAAGTTGATGGAGACCATAAGAGATGGTAATCATGGGTTTATATTCTTGAGTTAGATAATCTGATGCCAAATTAAATAATAAACTAATCGAGGGAATACTCAAAAATCAAAGGGTTTTGATTAAATATTATTTAATTATGAGTTCATGGATCCGTTATGCACGTTTAACAGGGGACGGGTATTGCTTCTATCATGAATAGGAATCGGTTTGTATAAAAATATCATAATTGAAGTGTTTTGTAGGTAATTAATAATCATGGAATAACTATATTACAACTAAAAAAATAGGTAAAAAGATTAATTTTTACTAGTTTATCAATTATAGGGACTAGAGTAAATGGAAAACCAAATGCAGTAGTAAAAATCCACTTACTTGATTACGGCCAGTAGTTTTTACCACCTCTGCCATCTTTTTTACCAGACATTGACAAAATATTTACCAAGCCATGCCAGTTTATTTCCCAAGGGAGCTCCTCTAACCAATTATGATAGAGGAGCTTTTTGAATTTAAGGTCAACCATTAAAATACTCTATTATCATTTTTCTAGTAAGCGTCAAATAGGCCCCACCAAGTTAAAAGGTGGGGCCTATTTGACGCTTACGATGAATTTAAGATAGATGAACAAGCATCCCTGAGCACACGCCAATTAAATCAACTGAAGGAACTTACTTGGCTTGAGCAGCAATATAATTTAATTTTATTAGGCCCACCGGGGTCGGGAAAGACACATGTTTCTATTGGCCTTGGATTGGAAGCTATTCAAAAGGGATTCAAAGTTGCGTTCTCTAAGATGGGTGAGCTCACCCACCTGTTAAAAACCGAAGAGTACATTAGAAAGTCACAAATGCAAATCAAACGAATAAAGGAATCGGATTTGATGGTTATTGACAATCTGATGTATATGGCCATGGATCGGAGGGAAGTGAATTTGTTTTTTCACCTAATAAATCATCTATATGAACGTAGCTCTGTTATTTTGACCTCAAACAAAGGGCCAGAGCAATGGGGGGAATTGATGGGAGATCAAGGGATTACAACAGCTATTCTGGATCGATTACTCCATAGAGTAGAAGTGATCCAATTAAATGAAAATGACAGTTATAGAATTAAAAATAGAACTACCATTTTTGGGAAGGAAAGTGTTCAAAATTAATTAGCAGAAAGTGTTCAAAACTACTTGACGGTGACAAAAGCGTGTAAAGACAATCGTAGTATGGAAATAAAATTATCATATGAACTACTTTGCAACGCAATTTCAAGTTCTAAAAGGGATTTGGCTGTCTTTAAGAAAATATCAATAACCCAATGCATTCTATGGATTCGGAAAGTTTTATTTAATATGCCAATATTATACATAAGTGTTCTTTGATGATAGTAATTATTGGAGAATTTAGGTATTGTTTGATTTACAGAGGTTAATAATTTTAAAGATGTGCTTGAACAGCTAATAAAAATGGTGCTTTGTTGATAAGCTAAATATAAAATTGTGTTCAAATAGTCCATAATTGTAATTAATCATATCAAGCGCTAGGTCTGGATAATTTTTTTGATAAATAACATTAGTAGGTAGTGATTTTCAATCGTTAATTACACCCATAAACAGCATTAAAAGAAATGCTATAACTGCGAAATTAGAGATACTCGCCTTTCAAAAGACGTATTCGGCTCCAGATTTCAAAGTTGGTATTCAGTGTATTAAGGTAAGTCAAAACAAGGTATTGAAAGAAAAAGATTATGTATCCACATTATTCGCATTATGTTTTCTGATATCTATGATTCTATTGCTAGAGGCATTTTAAAGATAGTTTACTTGTCAAACGATTTAGGTTCCTTTGTGCAAGATTAGATTGCTTCCTTGATGGAGCATAATGTCGCTGTAGTCTCCGTGCAAACCAGTATCTTATTAATATACGGGTAAAGAGGAAAAGGCAAAAACAAAATATTTAACTAAAAAACCGAACTAAATTTCGAAACGACAGCTGGTTGTTTTGTTATTGTTCGGTTTTTTTGTAAACTGTATTTTTTCTTAAAATTCATTTGGATTTTAGAGTAATCATATAGTTATATCCAAGGTTTTATAGGGGTAAAAATCCAATCCTAAAATATGGAGAAAATTTTAACTAACTTTTTTTATAAAAGTAGAAATTTCTTCAACAAAACTATTATAACTACCAATTATATCTGAGACTTTTACTATCATTCCTTCTTCACCAACTACAATTAAAGTTGGTAAACTTGTAATTAGGAAATCATCGAAGAGCTTTTTATCAATAATTATATTTAGGTGTTTCTCTGCTTCAGTAACTAGTGTATCCTTTTGTATTATTACGAGTTCAACATTTCTTTTTAATTTTGGAACTAATTCAACTAAATGGTTCGAAATATCTTTACAAGTAGAACAATATGGATCTTTAAAAAGAAGTAATTGGTATTCATTATCATAAACGTTTATTTTTTTTCCATTTATTGTTTTTTTATTGATTTGTGGACTAGTTCTACCTGATACCATTCTATTTGGTCTAACCTTATCATCTCCAATAAACATAATCCTATTTAAAAACGTTGCAATAAGTTTAGCCAACTTAAACATGAAGACCATTTCAATTATTAATAAGACCATAATAATACCTAAAACAATCAATACAAAAGTATTCATTTAATCATCTCCTTTAGTTATAAATTATCTAGTATATTGTTTTCCATTAAATATTCTATTCTTCTAATTATACCTGTAACCTCCACAATTTTTTTATTTTTAATAATTATGTATTGAGGATATTGAAATAAGTTATAGTTTATTAGTAAGTTATTGGGAATATTTAATTGATAATAATTTTTCTTGGTATTTATAACTTCCTTCTCCTCAATCCAAATTTCACTATTATCATCATTTACTGCAACAAGGTGTAAAAAATCTAAATTAAATTGATTGACAACACTAATTGCTTCCTCGTAAGAACCTTGACAAGCTGAGCAAGTAGGGGAAGTCAACAAAACTATAGTTATTTCTTCAGTTAGTAACTCTCTAGAAAACGGAAATACTTTTCCTACTAAGGGATGCTTTAATCCGTTAACTCTTTCAAATTTTTTGTTAGGCATAAGATTAACTAGAAATTCTAGCTTTTTGAATTGCTTTATAAACAGATTAAATAGAAATATGTATGTTCCAAATAGCCCCAATAGAAGATAATACATTTTAGAAAGCCCCTTTTAAAAGTAGTCTTATAACAAAAGTTTATATTTTATCGAATTTCTAATAAGTAATTTACAAAAAATATTCTAGGTTAATTTTATTTTTTTGTCAATTGTTGCAATTATAATAATTGTGCCTTATTATACAGGCAAATGGATTTTCTGAGGAGGGGAAAAATCAGTGTGAAAAATTTGGGAAGAGCATTCAGTTTAGTATGGAAAGTTTGTAAATTTCAACTTCTCTCCTTTATTCTTTTGAGCATTGTTTTCAGTATATTGCCATTAGTGAACCTGATGATTATGAATAATATAATAAATACTGTGAGTTCAATAATCCAAGGGAAGGACAAATACTATAACATAGCAATTTTTTTAATAATTCTTCAATGTACTGTGAATGTAATTTCAATTTCTATGACTTATATACAGCAGTTTTTAACCACTAAGATAGAGTTTCAATTAGATCATTTTGTAGATAAAAAAATAAATTTGAAACTAGATAATCTATCTTATGAACACTTTGAGTATCCCGATTTTTATAACCGCTTTAACAGAGTAGTAAAAAACGGGAGTATTGCTTCAAATCTATTAAGTCCTGTTAAAAGTTTAATTGAAATAATCGGAGGTATTATTTCGTTAATATCCATTATTATCTTGTTATTTAATATTCATTGGATTTTAGTGCTACTAAGCATCATATCATTTTTACCTTTTCTAATTTTTAACTCTCGATTTGGAAAAGAAGATTATAAATTAATTAAATATCAGACCCTAGATAAAAGAAAATCAAATTATTATAAGGCTCTATTACACGATAAGCAAAGTATCAAAGAAATAAGATTATTTAATCTTACTAAATATTTCACTAACAAATGGGAAAATTTATACTTAAAAAATATGAGGGAATCAATCCATCTTGCAAGTAAACAGACAAAACATAGAATTTTTTTAGAAACATTTAAATACTGTGTTTATGGTGTAGCATCCTTATTCGTTATTAGATTAATCTCAAAGGAAAAGGCAAAAATAGGTGACTTTGTTATGATTGTACAGGCAATTCAACAAGTTCAATCTATGTCAACAGTTATTGCATCTTCTATATCTAAAATTTATTCTAATCTATTCTACATAAATGATTACTTTGAATTAATGGACCTCATAGAAAAAGCTGATGAACATGCTAATTTAACGGATGGTGAAGATATAACAAATATTTATAGCATTGAATTTGTAAATGTAACATTTAAATATCCAAATAGCTCTCAGACTATACTAAAAGGTATTAATCTACATATAAGAGCTGGGGAGAAAATAGCTATTGTAGGTGAAAATGGATCAGGAAAGACAACATTAATTCTATGTTTATTAGGTTTTTACAGACTTACGAACGGTTACATCAAGATTAACAATAAAGTCATAGAACAATATAATCTAGAATCGTTAAGAAAGAGATTTACAGTAATATTTCAAGATTTTATGCGGTATGCGTTTACAATTAGAGAAAATATTGAAATAGGTGATATTGATTATATAGGTAATCAGAAAAAGTTTTACGATGCATCAAGAGTTAGTGGAGTAGATGATTTTGTGAAATCATTAGAAAGAGGATATGATACCCATTTAAGCAAGTTTTTTGAAGAAGGCATCGACCTGTCTGGAGGGCAATGGCAAAAAATAGCTATTGCACGAACAGTTTATAGAAATACAGATGTACTAATATTGGATGAACCTACTTCATCACTTGATCCTAGGAGTGAGTATGAAATATATAAGCAATTCGATAAACTTTCATCAGATAAGATAACAATTAACATATCACATAGGTTAGCTTATATTAAAAACGTAGATATGATTTATGTCTTAGATAAAGGAACTATAGTAGAAAAAGGTACTCACAATGAATTACTAAGTAAAAATGGTATTTACTCTGAAATGTATAACAATCAATCAAGGATAATGTTAAACGATAACTCTAATGTTCAGGTTCAATCTATGTTTGTATAAAAAGGAGGAAAAATACTTTGTCCCATATATTATTTTTTATCGAAGTAGTATTAGGAGGTATATTACTATCGTCTGCCATTGATCATTCAAAGAATCGGTACATTTTTCAAAATGAAATTAGAAAATATAATTTAATAAAGAATAAGGTTTTAATTAATGATTTATCAGTAATAATTATTCTATTAGAATTTGTACTCGGTTTATTTTTTGTATTACATATATCAAAATGGACGTCTATTATAGGGAGTATTTTATTGTTTCTTTTGTTTACTTTTGCTATCTTAATAAACTTAATTAAAGGTAATGTAAATATTAACTGTGGATGCGGTGGAATTGTAGGAGATCAATTACTCTCTTGGAAACTACTAATTAGGAATATTTATATTATACTATTGTTAATATTCGATCTTATTTACTCATATATATTAACGGACAGCAAGACAGTCTATAATCCTGCAATTATATCTATTATCTATGGAACTGCTTTATTAACACTATTAATTATTAAAACGAACGCTTATCTAAAAAAGATAGGTGAGCTATTAACTTGATGGTATAACGGATAATTATATTAAAAAAATATTTATCTAAATATTCCAAATTATATATTGACATATAATACTAACTATTATATATTTATAGAAAAAGGATTAGGAGGTAAAAGTCTATGAAAGACTTACTAGGAATTGTAGAACCGCAGTATCTTATTTGCTCTTGTACTAGATCTAGGAAATATTGTGTTGCCGGAAATTTTTGGTGCTCAGTAACAAGGGGTTCAGTACTAAAAGAAGATTTCTACGATTGTAGGACTGGAGATATTTGTGGAACTAAAACCCATGGTTGTATGCAAGATTGTGGAATTATTGCTGGATGGACTTGATAAAAAGTATTGGCATTTTCATTGGGGAAATTTTTTCAAAGTTTTAAAACTTATGCCCTAATTAAGAAAGAAAAAAACAAAATGCGAGCAGTATGCTCGCAAATATTTTTCAACTTACAAAACTTATTTTGATATACGTTAATAGTTATTTAATATGAATTTTTACTTATAAATTATTTAATTGTTTACGATAGCTGAATAAACAGCGATGATTACAAAAAAGGATGATTATTCCTGAAATATTCATAGCTTACAAATCTTAGCTATGTTCAACCGGAATTTCGTGAACCTTTGGTAAAAAGGAACAGTTTCCCAATTTAGAGTCCAATTATTTGAGTCTTTTTCCTTAGTGGGTCTGATTTTGGGCAGACTTCCCCCCTTGACCGAAAAAAATATTTTTTTCAGTTAGATCAATCTCAATGTTTAAGTTTATTCAATCTGGAGTTTTTGAATTCGACCCAGTACGTTCCATAAGAATTTCTGATAAACGAAGCTAGATGATAACTTAAAATAAAGGGATCTGCCTGATTTTACTAGTCTACTGGTTACTTTGATGATTCGAGTACGTATGGTGTCAATTTGCATCGTCTTTTGCCCTTCTGGGAAGCAAAGTGTCCGTAACCAATTGGTTTAGTTATAAGCGAGAAGAGTCAACATCATCTTAGCCACGTTAACAAGGTAAGAATGGCTATTCATTCGATCGAA